>JBMZCU010000031.1:0-17360 GCA_049613705.1 Pseudomonadales bacterium
CAAGCCTTCTAATTATAAATCGACTGTTATATTGAGCCATGTCTGCGTAATCAGTCCAAGCCTCGCTTGATTGATTTACACCATCTTGGCTTAGACTGATTGCAACTGTTGCATCATTAGTGCTTGTAAATCCCGGTACTATCTTAACTTCAATTTCATCAATAGAAAATGTTTGTATGGTTCTAATTTTTCATCAATGATACGAAGTTCTCGAACTAGCTGAAAGAGTTGTCGTACCATATCTCCAATTCCTCGTAAATACTGTGCAGAAAAGTACCGGCCAACGCGCCTTTTGGGAAAGTAAAGATACTTAGCTCGGGCTCCTCTTCCTCCAGGGCCGGCTGTTCACTTTGCTCTTGTAGCACCTCTATATCCAGTTTAGCGCTGCTAAAAGCTGGCGCGTGCTCAATGTCCCGGCTCAGTGCAGAATAGCTGGTCACTCGCCAGTCTCGATCTAATTCACGGGTAAAGGCACGTGCCGCGAGTGACGGTAAAGTCGCCGTTTGAGGTTGTGCAAACAAATCCTCTTGCTGCACCCCACTCGCCCCTAGCTGGATGAGTGCAATCGCCGGGGAAGCCTGCTCAAGTTGCTCTAATGCCTCTACGCAACCCAACTCCTCTGCTCCCTCTTCCTGCTGTGTTAGCAAATAGCCTATGGCAGTACGTTGCCAAACATCTTTACCTCGAGACTGCACCTGTGCCATACCGATAAAACAAGCGTGCGCGGCCCGTGTCACCGCTACATACAGCAAGCGTAGATCTTCCGCCAACTGCTCCTTCTCGATTTGGGCACGATGCTCCTTTGCACTTAAATCAATCACACTGCGCCCATCTTCACGATGATAGAGCATGCCCTTACTCTGGCGGTAGCGACAAACAAAAGGCAGATACACCAAGTCGTATTCCAAGCCCTTAGATTTGTGAATAGTAATCACAGTCACTCGCGCGCGATCACTGTCCAAACGCAGTTGCTGCTCCTGATTTTGCCCGTTGGGCTGCAACCTGCGCTCACTCAACCAACGCAGCAAAGCCTCACTAGATTCAAGCTCGACACTGGCCTGCTGTAGCAGCTCGCCTAAATGTAAAAAATCCGTCAGCTTACGCTCGCCATCAAGGTCACCAAACCAGCGTTGTGCAAGGGTGCGGCGCTGCAGCAGTGTGTGTAACATCGCCAGTACACCACTTCGCTGCCAGGTTTGACGATACTCGGCAAACTCGTCCACCAGACGCTCCCAAGCCACCTCATCTTGGTTCAGCTCAAACAACTCGAGCGCACTGTAGCAAAATATGTCACTGGCTAAAGCACTGCGCATCAAACGCTCGTTATTCGGCTGCTCGACTGCCTGTAAGAGATACTGCAGTGCAGTGGCCAGAGCCGTCGTAAAAACGTTGTCGCGATTGGACATAAATACAGAGTCAATCGCCAGGGCACTAAGTGCCTGCTGCACTAAACTCGCCTCTTTGCGATCGCGCACCAGCACAGCAACACTCGATGGCGTTAGCGCCTCTTCCCCAATGGATGCACGCTCAAGGACTTGCTCAATATGGCGTGCGCAGTCGCGTGCACTTTCACTTAAATACTGATCGCCGGTAACCGGCTCTGACGGGCACCACAGGTTCATTGCAGCACATTCACGTCCCCCAATTTGCAGCACCTTGTGAGGTTTCTCCGCCGCCTTAACCGGATAGAACGGGATGTCTTCATCGTAGATAAAAGGCGCATTTGCACGAGAGAAAAGGGTATTCGTCGCCGCTATCATCGAAGGGCTGGAGCGCCAATTTGTCTCCAATGTAAAATGCTGCGCCACCTCGCGCCGCGCCCGCATGTAGGTAAAAATATCCGCGCCACGAAACGCATAAATTGACTGCTTGGGGTCGCCGATCATTAAAAGCGCCAAATCGTCACTGCCAGTGTCGCGATAGAGGCTGCTAAAAATCTGATACTGCTGCGGATCGGTATCCTGAAACTCATCAATCAGTGCAAAAGGGTACTGTTTTCGAATGGCCGCTCGCAGCGATTCACTGTTCGATGCACCCAGCGCGCGCTCAAGCTTGGCTAACAGATCATCAAAACTGAGCTGCTGTAAGCGTTCTTTGTGCTGCGCCATATTTGTGCGAACTGCGCTGAGCGCACGGCAGAAAACAGCTTCCCTAACCGCAACTCGGCACTCACAGAGCGACTCTATCGCCTCAAACAGTGCGTGCTCTGGCGCTGCACCACTCTTCGTTTTCTCACGCAGCACACTGCTGCGAAAGCGCTCAAGCTCTTTCCAGGGCGCGTTTTCACCGCTGGCGAAATCGAGCACTTTTAGCCACCACTTAGGCACTAGGTTTTTCTTGTAACTGCTTTTGTTAACGCCTGAGGACAACACCAGATCAACAATGTCTTCACTGCTGTCTGTTATCGCCAAAAGCGCTGTGCGAAGCGAGCTTTGACGCTCGCTAAAAGCCTCCCAACTGGCTGAGAGGTCGAGATTCGTTAAATCCGGTTGCAGGACGAGCCCCTCAAGCCCAAGGTAGCTCCTGATCTGGGTAAGTAGAGCATCCGGTGTCGCATAACAGCTGAGTATCTCACTGGCCAATTCAGGCGTAGCGCTATAGAGTTCTGCGCGCCAATAGTCGAGCAGTGCCGTGCGTACCACAGCGCTGTCATCACTGATCAACTCGGCCTCGAAATTGGCACCGGATTCAAAAGCATGCTGTTTGAGCATGCGCTGACAGAATCCGTGGATCGTAAAAATGGCCGCCTGATCCATCTCAGAAGCGGCAAACTCCAAATCTAGAATTGCCCGCTCGCGGTCCAACTGCGCTGCCAGTAGCTGAACAATAAACGGATCGTCACTCGATCCTGCGATAAATGCGGCCCTAGCCTCTTGAATGCGCTTGCGAATGCGCTCACGCAACTCTTGCGTCGCCGCCTCTGTGAAGGTCACCACAAGGATTTCTTTGACGTCCAGTGCCCGCGGACACTCGTGACCGAGCAGTAAACGCAAGTACAGCGCAGCGAGGGTATAGGTTTTACCAGTACCGGCGCTCGCCTCTATCAACGCAAGCCCGTGCAACGGCATACTGATAGGCTGCAGCGGTATCACTTGGGCAGTCATGGCTCCTCCGTTTGCGTATCTATCACTAAATAGGCTTGCAGCGGGGTAAATATCTGCGGTGTCAGCGCCACCAAGCCTAGTTCAATCTCTTGCCAGCGCGGGTAAGTGCGATGAATATAAGGGTCATCAAACTGATTGTAGTTTTTATCGAGTTCCAGCAAGGTTTTCTCGGGTTTGTCAGCGCGGAACAATTTCCACGAGGGATCGGGCAACCAGGGCAGCGGTTGCTGCAGCCCTTTGTGATAGAGCGCGATAAGCTGACTTAAGTATTCACAGGCCTCTTCTTGAGGCAGAGGCTTAAAGTGAAACTGTTCATTAACGGCGCGGAAATATGTGCGGTGAGAGCAGCCGCTGGCGCACGCCGCCAAATGCTCAACCCAGGTAGTGATATAGATGCGCCCACTGCTGTTTGCCGCACTGTATTTAACCACCCCGCTATCGTAAAGGGGCTCAATCCAACCGTGCAGACTCTGTGCTTGCAGTGTGATATCAAAACTTAAACGGCGCAGTTGACCACACAGCAGCGGCTGGATTTTTTCCACCAGCTCCCTAGCATCCCGGCTGTCTTTTTGCAGCGCTTTTTCACCGGCGCGCCCCAGCGGTAACTGGCCGCTAGAAGCCAACCACTGTTCGAGATGTTGTTCACGATTACCGCGTAAGTGCGTCAGTAGTAACTGATCACGGATCTGATAGCTTCCAAGGCCACCCAGTGCAAAAGGTTCCTCATCTTCCATCTGTACTTGCTGCTCTGCGAAACTCACCTGTAGCCGGTGCTGTAAAAAATAGCGAAGCGGCTGGCGAAAGAAAGTGCACAGCTCAACTAAGCTAATCGCTTTGGGTTCAAGTGGCGGCAGAGGCTGTAAAAAGCTGCGCGCAGCAGTATCACCTAGACCGTTGCGAGCAACCTCTAACCACTGCTCGCTATAGCTGAAGTGAGATGATGCATCATCAAAGTAATCTTTGTGGTACGCCGTCAACAAATGCTCACAGCGGATGTTGGCAAGCAGCGCGGCACTGGCCTCCTCCGTATTATCAGGCTCTCCTGCGAGAAAAAAACCCTGCTGTATATACTCAAGCAGTTCGCTGACAAGCACCGACGGCGCCATCGGCTGGTTGTCGGCTATGGAGCGGCCCACAAAACTGATATACAGCTTCTCCCGTGCAGAGAGCAGCGCTTCGAGGAATAAGTAACGATCATCATCGCGCCGCGATCTATCCCCTTTACGGGGAAAGTCTGCCATCAAATCGAAACCCATCGGTTGCAGGGAGCGCGGGTATTGGCCATCATTCATCCCCAAGAGGCAAACGACTTTAAAGGGAATGGCGCGCATCGGCATCAATGTACAAAAATTGATCTGCCCAGAGAGAAAACGCTGCCCAGAGCGCTGCTCTTGTAAGCCGGCACTGAGATGGTCGATGATGATTGCAGCATCAATCGAAGACGTGTAATCAACTTCGTGCAAGGTACTCTGTAGGTGCTCTAGCGCCTGATAAACCAGCTCTAACGCGGCCAATTCATTGTCATCCGGTGCGTACAGCTCAGCAATTAGCTCATTAAAAAAGGCGATCCACTGCGCCATCGGCGCCCTACTCTCCAGCTGTTGCTGGCAGCGCCTGAGCAGCGCGATAAAGCTCGATAATTGTCCCAGTGAAGCCGCTTCCAGGCCCGCCACCTCACCGTAGGGAGCAATCCCTTGCCACGTCTGCTCTAGGTCGCCCATCGCAAAACCTGCAAACATTCGATCCAAACCGAACGTCCAGCTGTTTTCAGCGAACGCTGGCAACCCTAGCTCCTGTCGACTCTCACCGTCGAAACCCCATTTAACACCGGATGCCTGTACCCACACTTGCAGTTGCTCGAACTGCTCGGCACTGAGGTCAAAACGGCGCAAGACTGCTGGCAGTGACATCAACTCCAACAGCGCGCTGACCTCAAAGCGCCCACTGACGATATTAAGCAGCGCGATGAAGTTCGCTATCAGCGGGGATTCTTGCTGTGCGTTGCGATCGGAAATAGAGAACGGTAAGTAGCGAGCACCGCTCGCCTGACCAAAAACAGTTTCGACAAAGGGGCTGTAGAGAGCAACATCCGGCATCATCACGATAATATCGCGTGGCTCTAACGCCGGGTTTTCTTCGAGCATCGCCAGCAGCTGATCTTGTAGCACTTCTACTTCGCGCATTGCACTGTGACAACTGTGTACTTGTACAGAGCTGTCACTGCCGGTAATACTCAGGCGCTCACTGCTGTTGCGATCTAGTATGCTCTGGCCGCTGTTGCGACTGTGTAGCGAGAGAATATCGCTCTGCAGTCCACACAGCAGGCTGCGATAGCTATCCTCAGTAAAAAGCTCAACTTCCGGTAGTTCCATCTGCTGCAGCATATAGAGATAATCACGGCCCAGTTTACCCATAGAGGCCAGCAGTGGATTGCCTTGCTCATGCAGGTTGACAATATCTTCAGCTAACTCACCGCGATGGCTGCTCTTGGCCAGTTGAGCCAGCGTTCTGCGATCGACTAAATCGCCCCAGAATTGGCGACAGGGGTTCGCGACCATCAGGTGTATCTCACAGCGCCGGCCTAGCGCCACCAATGCTTCGAGGTAGTTTTGCGGCAGTGCTGAAATGCCAAAAACAAAAACACGCTGCGGGATAACAGCCGCTGGCGCGCTGTTGATCGCCTCGATGAAGGCGTCAAACATATTCGCGCGATGCCAGTGCGGCAGGCCTCTTTTATCTGTATCGGCAACCAGTGCGCGCCACAAAATCGGCTGCCAGCTTTGCTCACCGCTGGCCGGGGCACTCTCGCCACGCTGCCAACTGGCGATCCAGTCCGGGCGATACACTAAGTACTCATCGAATAAATCGGCCACTTTTGCGCACAGCTGGTACCAGCGAAGCTCAGAATTATCACCGGCCATGTAGTTAGCCAGCGGAGCAAAAGCGTCATCCTCTATTAGGGTGGGAAGCAGGCGCATCAACGCCCAGGTCATACTCTCTTTAGCGTAGGCCGACTTTTCAGGAACATCTTCCAGCAGACCTGCGAAGGTGCGCCACAAAAAACTTGCCGGAAGAGGGAAGTCCAAATTGGCCGCGATGCGCAGGCGCTCGGCCAATTCCAACTTGAGCCACTGCGCCATGCCTGGGCTCTGCACTAAAATCTGCTCGCTGCAAAAAGGGTCCTGTAGCGGTGATCGCGCGATCATCTCCACGAGCACATCGCGCAGCGTATCCAGAGTGTTTGAGTGGTAAACTTTTAACAAGGTGTGTATCCCACAGAGCGCGACGCGCGATAGAGTCGATTACTCGGGCTCGGGCGCTTTGACGTAACCCTCTTCCAGCGACCAGTAATCCTTGTTCATTTCGACTTTAATGACCCCTGGAAAACGTTTGTGTAGATATTCTACGGCATCCTCTAGGGTGTCAACATCACCGAGCATCACTCCGCCGCGGTCGTTATCCGTGCTAAAAATATAACTCTTCAAGGGCTATTCCACTGTGTGTAAATTATCGCGCTATTCTACGCGAGAAACCCCAGACCACCAAGATAGAGAGCACAACTATCGCTATCATGGCCATGTTCATGTTGCGCCAGCCAATTGTCGCTTCCAGCCACCCAGAGCTCAGCGCAGAAACCGTCACACAGGAGAAAATAATAAACTCATTCGCCGCTTGTGCTTTTGCTTTCTCCGCCTGCGTGTAAGCCGCTGTCACCAGATGTGTCGCACTGATAAACATAAAGTTCCAGCCCACGCCCAAGAGCACCAGCCCACTCCAGTAATACCACAGCCCCTGACCGCTAATATCGACGCAAATGCATAGCAGTATTGCAAAGGCCCCCAGCTGGATCATAGGGATACTGCCGAAGCGCGCGATCAACTTGCCGGTAAAAAAGGAAGGCACAAACATCCCCAGCACATGCCATTGAATAACCCAGGCAGAATCGGCAAAACTAAAGCCGCTGTGATGCATCGCCAATGGCGTTGCTGACATCAGTAAATTCATCACCGCATAGCCAACCGCCGCTGACACCACACTGACAATGAACACCGGCTGGCGCAAGACCTCAACAAGCTCTCTAGCGGGCTCATCACCAGCACTGGGCTTAACCGGCTTCGCAAAATCGGCCTGCGTCAGTAACAGCAGCGCCACTACATTGAGTACCATCAATCCCAAAAACGATCCCATAAAGGGCACGCCGCTCACCCAGTCGCGGCTTTCTACGGCGAGCATGGGCCCCAAAAATGCGGCGAGTATTCCCCCCAACATGACATAAGAGATCGCCCGACTGCGCTGTTCGCTGTTACATGTTTCAACTGCGGCAAAGCGGTAGAGCGTGCCAAAGCCAATTCCAACGCCAAGCAAAAGAGAACCCGCGCAAAAGCTGACAAAACTGTGCTGCGCCAGTGCAAACGCACACATTGCAGCGCCACTGATGCCCAGGCAATTACCTAAGTAAAAGCCACGTCTGCGCCCTAGGCGCCCCATAATCAAAGAAGCGGGAATGGTCGCACTCATCAGCCCTACAAACTGCATCGCTAATGGCAGAGTAATCAGCGCGTCACTGGGCGCTAAGCCCTTGCCAATCAGCGCCGCCATGGCAATCAGCAAAATATTTCCAGTTCCCAAAAGCGCCTGGCACAGCGATAGAAGCACGACTGTCTTGTTCATAACATCCCTATGAAAATAAGCGGGGTCGAAATGGCCCACGAGCGACTGTTATACACCCATATAATTTAAGTTCAAAGGATGCCAGGCTCAGCAACACTTAAATAATGTGCGTTCGATAACTCAAGCTATACGCACTCAAGCCTACAACAGCGCGCCGCCTGCAAAATGCGCGCTTGCTCAAAACCACAAAAAAGATGTGTATTTATCACTAAAGACTTCGGCTAAGCCGGTAAAAGTGTTATATATCATCTAAATTTTAAATCAAAATGACACTTTATGTCCTATACTTCATTTAACGCTGATTGTTGTTAAGCCGAGAACCTATAAATGAATTTGAGTAACCTCTTAGTAGCGCTAATAGAGCCATCCAATTTACAGCGCTCGATCATTTTGAAACATCTGCAAAATTTTGAAATATCCGATGTCGAAGAGTTCGTAGACGGGCAGAGTGCGCTCGATTTCATGCAAAACCAGGTCCCCGATATCGTGGTTAGCTCTATGCACCTACCCGATATGACAGGTACAGATGTCGTCAGCACTATGCGCGAAGATGACCGTCTGGCGAACACGACATTTTTGCTGATTTCCTCTGAAACGCACTACCGCTTTCTTGAACCGGTGCGCCAAGCCGGGGCTATTGGCATCCTACCTAAGCCTTTTTCTGCTAAAGAGCTAGGCAAAGTACTGCACAGTACAGTGGATTACATCGGTGATCACGACAGAGACATCACTGAGGATGATTTCGACACACTCAATGTGCTGATTGTCGATGACAGCAAAGTATCGCGCAGCTACTTCAAGCAAATCTTGCTTAATTTGGGCGTCTCCTCCATTGCCGAAGCCGTTGATGGTGCGCAGGCCCTAGAAGTATTTAACCAACACGAGTTCGACCTTGTTGTCACAGACTACAACATGCCTAACGTCGACGGTAAAGAGCTGCTCGAACATATCCGCAACGATACCGATCGCCCTTCTGTACCCGTCATGATGGTGACATCCGAGCAAAACGAGAGTTCTCTTGCAGCCATTGAGAGCGCTGGGGTGTCAGCTCTGCTGCGCAAACCTCTCTCCTACGATGTCATCAAGCGAATCATTATCGAACTGGTGTTCGAAGACAGGCACTAAAAGTGCATTAAAAAGGGCGCTAGGCGCCCTTTTTCACTCTTTTTCAACTGCTGATAGAACAACTTTATCAGGCATGGTTTAAATCCCCCTGCCCCTTGAGGTACTAGCCGGTTTATCGGCCCTAATCCCCAAAGAACACTCTAAGCACAGGCGCGTTGGATTTGCTCGCACCTTGCCTAGTACTGGCTAAGACTTATGGCGCAGCTCAAAGCACTGGTGGATTTTAGCATTGCGCTTAAAGTCCATGTCTATCGTGCGCGGCGTAATCTCTTTGATATCGAACGCACTGAGTAACTCATAATCCATCTTAAACTTGCGATAATTGTTGGAGAAGATTAGCACCCCATCGCGACGCAACAGCCGCATCGCCGCACTGAGCATACGCACGTGATCGCGCTGTACGTCCATCACATCTTGCATGCGCTTAGAATTAGAGAACGTCGGCGGATCCATGAAAATAAGATCATAGGCAGGCTGGCGTTGCTTCTTCAACCACTGTAGGCAATCTGCTTGAATAAAATGGTGCTGCGAATCGTTATAACCGTTGCGCGCCATATTCTTTGACGCCCACGCGAGGTAAGTGGCGGACATATCGACACTCGTCGTGGATTTAGCACCACCGACAGCAGCGTGTACCGATGCCGAGGCGGTATAACTGAAGAGATTGAGGAAATCCTTACCCTGCGCCTGCTGCTGAATTTCAAGGCGAATCGGGCGGTGATCTAAAAACAGCCCCGTGTCGAGGTAGTCCTTGAGGTTAATCCGCAATTTACAACCGTGCTCTTGCACTTCGAAAAACTTACCCAAATGGCCGTGCTTCTCGTACTGCTGGGTACCGCTTTGACGCTTGCGCTGTTTGAGTACCACGCGCTTAGCGCTAATTTGTAATACCTGTGGAATCGCAGCCATCACATCTTTAAGGCGCTCAAACACTTTGACTTGGTCAATGGATTTCGGCGCTGCGTACTCCTGCACGTGCACCCAGTCACCATAGACATCGATTGCCACTGCGTACTCTGGAATATCTGCATCATAGAGGCGGTAGGCATCGATACTGTTTTTCTTGCGCCACTTCGCCAAACCCTTTAGGTTTTTCTGCAAGCGATTGGCAAACATTTGCCCTGCCTCACTCAGCGCCTGTGGTGGTGCTTCTGCCTGCTCACTATCAGCATCTGTGCGCTCTGCGTAAATAGTGTAATTGAACAACTTGCTCTCTATGGGGCCATTATTCAACTTGTACACTTTGTCAGGTTTTAAGCCAACGACTTCACAAAGCTCAGGATTTCCGGTGAAAATAGATGCCTGCCAACCGCGGAAATCACGTTTTAATGTATCCCCAATTGCCCGGTACATAAACATTAGCATCGAGCTATCACCCAGACGCTCACCGTAGGGAGGATTAGTCACTAAGAGGCCACCGCCCTGGTGTGGGGGACGCATTTTCTCTACATCCCCTGTGCGAAACTCTATGTATTGCTCCAGCCCCACATTGCGCGCATTTTCAGCGGCGCGCTCAAGTACCCGCGCGTCAATATCGCCACCGATGAACTTCGCCGTGTTCTGGCTCGTCCCAAGGGCGCGGCGCTTCTCTGCCTCAGCGAGCAAGCGTGTCCACAGCGCCGCATCGTGCTGTTTCCAACAGCTGAAGCCCCAGTGCTCGCGATCGAGCCCCGGTGCGATATCCATAGACATCATCGCCGCTTCAATCAACAGCGTACCTGAGCCGCACAGCGGGTCATATAACTGGGTGAATTCAGCTTTGCGCCAACCGGCACGCAGCAATATCGCTGCGGCGAGGTTTTCTTTTAAAGGCGCAGTTCCCGCGTGTAATCGGTAGCCGCGGCGGTGCAAGCTCGACCCGGACAGATCCAAGGACACTGAGAGTGCGCCGCGATAGAGGTGAGTGTGGACGCGGATATCCGGTGTATCGCGCTCGATGCTTGGACGCTCCCCTCCCACTTGACGCAATTGGTCGACGATCGCATCTTTAACCTTCAGTGTCCCGAAGTGGGTGTTGGTAATTGCCCGAGAACTGCCGGTGAAACTGATAGCCAAAGAACTGCTTGGCGACATATGCTCTGACCAATTGATACTCTGTACACCTTGGTACAACTCATCGGCGCTTTCGGCACGCCCTTTGAGCAGTGGCAGCAAAATACGGTTGGCCACTCGAGACCATAGACAGGCTCGGTAGGCGATTTCCAGTTCACCACTGAATTCGACCCCCACAGCAAGTTGCACGACCTGGCTTGCTCCCAGGCTTTTGAGTTCGTCGACTAGCAAAGGCTCTACGCCCTTGGGGCATGTCGCCAAAAAAGTTTGCGCCATTTTATGTACCAAAAAGTTAATCACATCAAGTAGATGCAATTTTATTCATTATTTAAAACATACAAGTGATTTTATTTCATCACCAAAATACATTTAAAAATTCTAGATAAAGCACTGAAAAGTTTATCTTTTCCAATTCCTGTCAGTATGAATCGAAAAAACATTGATTAGGTACGCGCATTTTCGCCGTAAAACTTGCTAAATTTGACTACCTTGAATGAACAGAATATTTCGATTTTATGACACTGGTGAGCTGTATGTGAATGGAAACTACAGCGCCGAATTTTAACCAATAAAAGCCTAGGGAGCCAGAAGTAACCGCAAAAGCAACGCAATAATACTATCTAGATGAGGCAAACTATGAAGCGACAAAAACGAGATAACTCTTCAAAACTTTTCTCTAGAGGATTCAGTGCAGGACTCAGTGGTAAATCAAAAGACATGTGCCCAGTGCAAGCCCAAGAACAGCGAACGCTATGGCTCAGCGGCTGGCGTGAAGGACGCGAGGCTAACTGGGACGGTATGACGGGCGTATCTGCCATTCAAGTCACCCCGGCAATGCATTAGCGCTTAGTCGCTCACAAAAAAGGCTTTCAAACGAAAGCCTTTTTTGTGTCTGATCAGTGTCCCGAAAGCGACTGAATCGCACGGACCGATTCGGCAACTAAACTTGGCCCTTTGTAAATAAAGCCCGAGTAAACCTGAACGAGGCTTGCCCCAGCTTCAATCTTTTCTGCTGCGTCAAACCCCTCACAAATACCACCGACACCGATAATCGGCAGTGCGCCTTGCAACTCGCGATGAAGAGTACGGATAACCCGAATAGACTGATTGCGCACCGGCGCACCACTGAGGCCCCCCGCCTGGTGTTGCTCTCGCGCATCTTCAACACCCTGCCGTGAAAGCGTGGTGTTCGTTGCGATAACCCCATCAATCTCGTAGTTCTTCAGGGAATTGGCCACCATCACAATTTCATCTTCTGTCAGATCAGGTGCTATCTTGACCGCTATAGGCACATACTTATCATGCAGCAACGCTAACTTAGCCTGCTCATGCTTTAGCACTTCAAGTAAGCTGTTTAGCGATTCGCCAAACTGCAAAGTGCGAAGGCCGGGCGTATTAGGTGATGACAAGTTAACGGTGATATAAGAGGCGCGTGAATACACCTTTCGCAGGCAGTACAGGTAGTCATCATTGGCCTGCTCGTTCGGTGTGTCTTTATTCTTGCCTATATTGATGCCCAGGATGCCCTTGTAGCGCGCGCGATCAATATTGGCCAGCAAAGTGTCTACACCACCGTTGTTGAACCCCATACGGTTAATGATCGCCGAGTGTTCGGGTAACCTGAAAATACGCGGCTTGGGATTACCCTCTTGAGGTCTAGGAGTGACAGTACCAACTTCCAGGAAACCAAAGCCCATACTGGCCAAACCATCGATGGCCTTGCCGTCTTTATCCAATCCCGCCGCGAGCCCAACCGGATTGGGAAATTTAATCCCCATCACTTGCGTCGGTGCGTAGAGGGATTCCGCTCCAAGTAACTTGGGCACACCCAGCGTTGCAGCTAAATTCATACTTTGCAGTGCCAAGTTGTGCGACACCTCAGCATCGAGGCGGAACATCACAGATCGGGTCAGCGGATAGAGCATCGTTGTCACTTCTTCAGTCAAAAATTTGGCCGTATTATAGGCTAAATAGCTGCGTGATTACACCGCTTAAACGCCGCCCTGGTCAATCTGCAACCTCACCTAACTGCTTGTCTGCACAGTAGCTCAGTGCTACATTCAGCTCTTCCTCACCCCCACTGCGACACTTTTTATGTTTAGTTTTTTCGAACGCTTGATCAGCGCCTTTCCAGATCGCGAATTAGAGCAACCGCCCAACTCACTGTTTGCCTTCTGCTGTTATTATTCTAAAGGCGTAGGTAAGTATTTATTTGCCATGTCGCTGCTGACAGCCAGCCTAGCAATTGGCGAGGTTTATCTGTTCAGTTTCATGGGGCAACTGGTCGACTGGCTAGGCCAACACGATGCGGCAACGCTGTGGCAAACCAAAGGGAGTTACCTCATTGGCTTGAGTATCGCGGTGTTAGTTGTTTTCCCGCTGTTAATTCTGCTGCATTCGACTATCATCCATCAGAGTATCCTGGGTAATTACCCAATGTCGATTCGCTGGTCAATGCACCGCTATCTGCTGCGCCAAAGCATCTCTTTTTATCAGGATGACTTTGCCGGGCGCATCGCCACGAAAGTCATGCAAACCTCGTTAGCCATCCGCGAAGCCACAACGAAATTACTCGATGTCTTTGTGTATATTCTGGTCTATTTCGCCTCGATTCTTTTTTTGGTCGCCCAGGGAGACCGGCTCTTTTTGATTCCACTGCTGTTTTGGCTAGCTTGCTATGCGTTTATCCAGTGGCATTTCATCCCTCAGCTCAAGCGTATATCCACAGCCCAAGCCGATGCGCGCGCTGCGATGACAGGTACCGTTGTCGATAGCTATAGCAACATTGCTACCGTCAAACTGTTTTCCCACAGTTTACGCGAGGAGCGTTACGCAAAGCAGAGCATGCAAGTATTTTTAGACACAGTGCACACTCAAATGCGCTTAGTCACTAAGCTCAATTTTTGGGTTCAGTTCAACAATCTCTTTCTCGTCTTTTGTGTCTGTGCACTGTCAATTCACTTGTGGAGCTTAGATGCAGTGAGTGCAGGCTCTATTGCCATCACGATCAGTTTGGCACTGCGCCTTAACGGCATGTCGCAGTGGATCATGTGGGAGATGAGCACGCTGTTCGAGAACATTGGCACTGTGGTCGATGGGATGCAAAGTTTGAGTAAACCTCAAAGCATCACCGATACCAAGGAGGCCAGTGAGCTTCAAATAACTCGAGGCCAAATTGCCTTCAACCAAATAAACTTCAACTTCGATGCGCAACTAGCAGTCATCAAAGATCTCAGCCTGCAAATCAAGCCCGGAGAAAAAGTGGGCTTAGTCGGCCGCTCTGGGGCCGGTAAATCGACGCTGATCAATTTACTGATGCGCTTTTTTGACCTGCAATCCGGCACCATCAGCATTGATGGCCAAAACATTAAACACGTCACCCAAGACAGCCTGCGCCGCCATATCGGCATGGTTACCCAAGACACATCGCTGCTACACCGCAGTGTACGTGACAACATCCTCTACGGCCGCCCCGATGCCAGCGAGGCACAGATGATTGAAGCCTGTAAACGCGCTCAAGCACATGAGTTTATCCTCAGTTTGAGCGACGCTGAGGGCAATACGGGGTACGACGCGCAAGTTGGCGAGCGCGGGGTCAAACTTTCAGGCGGGCAGCGACAGCGTATCGCCATCGCGCGCGTGCTCCTTAAAGACGCCCCTATTCTGCTGTTAGATGAAGCGACCTCCGCACTGGATTCTGAAGTTGAGGCTGCCATTCAACAGCACCTTGAAGAACTGATGGAAAACAAAACCGTTATCGCCATCGCTCACCGCCTCTCTACCATTGCCGCAATGGACAGGCTTATCGTCTTAGACAAAGGCGAGATTATCGAGCAGGGCAGCCACCACGAGCTGCTAAAGCAAGGTGGCGTGTACGCTCAGTTGTGGGCACACCAGAGCGGTGACTTCATCGGTGAGCAGTAGCGCGGCTACTCCTCACCTTTTTTTCGCTCTTCGCGCGGTGTTATCTTGAAGTGATTGCGATACGCCGTACTGAAGTAAGAAGCACTGGAGAAGCCGCACAACTGACCAATCTGCAAAATACTCTTGTCGCTCTGGCGAAGCAGCTTGCGCGCGTGCTCCAAGCGTAACTCGATATAGTACTTCGCCGGCACATTGTTGAGGTATTTCTTGAACAGCCGCTCTAGATGACGGCGCGAGAGCTGCACGTGATGCGCTAAATCATCAGTGCTCAACGGTTCCTCAATATTTGCCTCCATCAAGGTCACCGCTTCAATCAACTTAGGCTGATTGGCATTAATGCGGGTTTTAATGGGAATGCGCTGTTGATCATCACTGCCGCGAATGCGCTCACAGACAAATTGCTCTGAAATTGAAGCGGCCAATTCCATATCCTGCTGCTGCCCGATCAGAAACAACATCATGTCCATTGAAGCCGTGCCGCCACTGCAGGTATAGCGAAGATTATCAATTTCGAATAGCCGATTGGTCACTTGGGTCTTGGGAAACTCCTCTTTGAGGTTCTCAATATGCCACCAGTGAATAGTCGCGCGATGATTATCCAACAGCCCGGCACAGGCGAGCACGTAAGAACCGGTGCCAATACCGCCGATCGCCGTCGTTGCATTGCGCTGACGCTTGAGCCATTCAATTACCGCTTCGTTCCCGGTACGCGCGACGGGGCTAGCGCCACAGACGAACACTGCATCAAAGTAAGGCAGCTCATCCAGCGAGTGATCGACCGTCAACTGTACACCACTGCTACTGGTAACAGGGTTGCCGTCGTGACTGATCAGAGCCGTGGTATAGCAGTTTTGACCGCTAATCCAATTGGCCATACGCAGTGGTTCGATCGCCGAAGAAAAGGCAATCAGTGAAAAATTAGGGAGCATCAAGAAGCCGTAGCGCATCTGATGCTTGGCGCTTTTATCGACGCTGTTCATAGTTAACTCGTATATTTCAAAATAGCGACAATTTTGTGACAGTATTTTCAGCGCAATTTTAAACTAATGCGAGAAAAATGGCACTTTTTTCAAATTCATGTCGCACCTTAAAAATTTTCGCTCTTTATTTACGCCTTCACTCATTCCATAATTGATCCTACTTAACAGCCTAGGCCCCACAGCGATGGGCCTGAGATAGCAGAGGACAACACAATGACCAAGCAGAGCGTAAACCGGGCACTATTCAACGATGTTATGGTACCTAACTACAACCCACAGCAGATGGTACCTGTTCGCGGTAGCGGCTCTCGCGTCTGGGATCAAGAAGGCAATGAATACATCGATTTCGCCGGCGGTATCGCAGTAACCGCACTGGGCCATTCACACCCTGCCCTAGTCAACACGCTCAAAGAGCAAGCTGATCAACTTTGGCACTTGAGCAACGTATTCACCAACGAGCCAGCGCTGCGCCTAGCCAAGAAGCTGACCGATGCGACCTTCGCCGATAAAGTCTTCTTCTGTAACTCCGGCGGCGAAGCCAACGAAGCGGCCTTCAAGCTGGCGCGCAAATACAGCTACGACACTGTAGGGCCTGAAAAGCACGAGATTATCTCCTTCAACCAGTCGTTCCACGGGCGCTCACTTTTCACTGTCTCTGTGGGCGGTCAAAAGAAGTATCGCGAGGGCTTTGAACCTGTGCCAGCGGGCATCACGCACTTGCCATTCAACGATATCGCTGCGCTGGAAGCGGCTATCTCCGACAAGACCTGTGCCGTAGTCATGGAACCTATTCAAGGCGAGGGCGGCATCATCAACGCTGATCCTGCATTTGCCAAAGCAGCGCGCGAACTGTGCGACAAGTACGGTGCGCTACTCATTTTTGACGAAATCCAAACCGGTGTTGGCCGCACAGGCACCTTGTATGCCTATGAGCAGCTAGGTGTTGAGCCCGATGTGATGACAACGGCTAAAGCACTCGGTGGCGGCTTCCCAATCGGCGCCATGCTCTGCACAGATAAATGCGCCGGCAGTTTGAACTTTGGAACACACGGCAGTACTTACGGCGGTAACCCGCTGGCGTGCGCTGTCGCTGAAGTTGCGATCGATCACATCAACACCCCTGAAGTACTGGAAGGTGTTGCTGCCAAGCGCGCGCTCTTCGTCGAAGGACTCAACAAGATTAACGACAAGCACCAGCTGTTCACTGAAGTGCGTGGCCAAGGCTTGCTGATTGGCGCCGAACTCGTCGATGCCTGGAAAGGCAAAGCTGCACAGTTCCTAGCAGCTGCACGTGAGCAGGGCCTGATGATGTTAGTCGCCGGTCCCAACGTCCTGCGTATGGCGCCGTCTCTGATCATTGCGGATGAGGACATCGTCGCCGGCATGGAGAAGATGGAAGCCGCCGTCGCCGCTGTTCTCGCCAGCGAGCAGTAAGCGCCTCGGGCAGCCCTTTACGGGGTGCCCTCTACTCGCTTTGTAGTACCCCATACCCCAAACTCATTAG
>JBMZCU010000032.1:0-17314 GCA_049613705.1 Pseudomonadales bacterium
TAAACGATCTCTTAGAGCGCTTTATTTAGCACCCATCGCTTTCTAAGATTTTTCCCAATGGTCAAGCACTGCACATCGCAATATTCTGTTTTTGCAATACACATAGAAGATAGGCTCTAGGCTTCTCGCTCTGGGCCAATTGTGGAACCTGTAAGCGAGCTGTCAATCAACCTTGGGCAATAGCAACGATGTACAGCACAGTATTCAAGGTGGGTTAAAACGGGTTTCTAACTCGGATTCGTCTTAACGCAGTAACAAGATCAATCTCAAACAATGTCAATTGAATTGAGGTAAGCATCATGGCTATCGGTCAAGAACTGTCATCCATCAACTTTCAATCCATGCTAGGTGGTCCACTCAACGCAGTAATCAAGGCTCAGGCGCAATCGGCTCAAACGTCGGTAGACTTTATCAAAAGCGTCGGCTTTAACCCCTCAGATGCCGCGGAAGATCCCGGCAAACCCACTATGGTCACATTTACCTACGATAAGCCGCTGGAAACACGTGACGATCAGGGTAACGTTGTTATCACACCCACCCCTTTTAACCTAACAGTGCCGATTTTAACGATGCTACCTATCCCCTTTATCCGCATTGAGGAAACGACTATCGACTTCAACGCCAAGATAAATTCGGTCACAGAGTCCACCACAGCTTCGTCCTCTGAGCTCGGTGTTTCACTGGCCGTCAAAGGGGGATGGGGGCCAGTCTCTGCTGAGCTCAAGGCGAGCTATTCCTCGAAGAAGTCTGCATCTTCAACCTCCAAAACCGAGCGCACGTATAGCTTGGCTATTCACATCAGAGCAGTGCAAGATGAACTTCCCGCCGGTACTGAACGCCTGCTGGGTATTCTCGAAAACAGCATTCAAGAGGTGCCCTCTTAAGAGCCATCTAGCAGGGACGGTGCGCAGCGCATTGCGCACCGCTTAGTTCCGACCAACGCAATGAATTGATACCAACTATCAGGGAATGACCATGGCAGACACTCCAGATTTAGGCGCGATACTCGGCTCACTGATGAGCGGCGTAATCCAGGCCCGTCGCATCTCCGATGAACAAACCGCAGAACTGGCAGAGTACTATCGCGAGAATCCGCTACTCGAAGGGCTGACTGTCCCAAGAGTACGCATCCCAGAAATAACTATAGATCTACCCCTTCTCGTCGAGGACTTTATCGACGGCGAAGCAGGCGAGATTGAACCACCGAATAAAATCTCTGAAAAGGCCACCGGCGAGCTAGTCAACAAAGCTAAAATTCACAAGATTACGCTGCCAGCCGTATTTAAAAACGGCTTTAAGAGAGACATTGAAAACCGCCTCAAAAAAATGAAATCCAGTGGCGCGCCTATGGTTAAAGAGAATATTATTCGCAATGTCCAAGGGGCGCTCGCCACCCAGATCAAAACCCACAAGCTTGAGCTTAACAGCGAACAACAAAAGCTGATCAGCAACAGCATCAGGGACACCCTAGCCTTAGAGAACATCAGCCGAAAGCCCGTTGCCGCTGCAATTAAATCGAACATCAAAACGGCCGACGTCAAGGAGAAGTCCTCCAGCACCAATGTGGTGCGCGTCAAAGTCACTTTTAGAGAAGAGGGGCTCGAGTGGGCAACCCAAGCTTCTGAGTCAGGTGGTGTAACACGTACACTACAACCTGAATAGGCCTGAGCATGCGCGCAATTCTAAGAGAAAAACTAATCGCTCAAGGCCTAGCGCTGGCAAATGTCAGCAAGCTCTACCAGAGTGATGCACAGCGCCTAGTCCCTGCCTATCAACATTGGCTAAACCACTGTGAGCAGGACCTATCCAGCTTGCGCTCACCGATTTCGCTAACGCTACAAGCTGAGCGTACATCACTGCTCGCCGTGCTCGACGGTCTGGTGCCAGAGGGTATTCAACACACTAAGAGCACACGCAAACTACACCGTGCGGCAGCAGCGCGTTCGATTGAGAAAGTTTCTGTCTTGTTCCAGCAGCAACTCGAAGAGATCGACCGCTATTTCGAACAGATAACGGAACAACTGTGCCAGAGCTCGGCAATTATCCAATCACTCCAACCGCAGCTGTATGCCTCACTAACACCAACAACAGGCGCCGCCAGTATTTGGCACGCCATGCACGACACCCAAGAGACGCTGCAAATCTACAACTACTTAAGTGCCAAAGTCTCTGCCAGCGATAGAAACTACCTGCTGCAAGATTTAGTGGCACGTGTACTGTCTAATCGCAGCGAGCTCTTCACGTAGGCCTAATGCCTAGGTTTCACCCTTGGGGTGTAGTTTGGCAACCGCGCCCGGCAACTCGCTGAGGCAATCTATTTCGGCATCGGCGCGGTGTTGGTGGCGCCACTGCTGACCAATGACATTGACCCAGATCGTCGCGATACCCAGCTGTTGCGCCCCCAGCACATCGGCAACAGGGTTGTCACCAATGTGAATGACCTGCGACGGCGCCAGGCCTTCTCGCTGCAACACTTGCTGATAGACATAGGGGTCGGGCTTTTCCACCCCTAAATCGTGCGCGTTGTACTGAAAATCAAAGTGCTCTGACAGCCCCACGCGGTGAATATCTGCATTGCCATTGCTAATGGCTCCCATGCGATAGCCCGCTTCGCGCAAGGCATCTAGCACTGCCCACGTATGCTCAAAGTAAGAGACTTCTTGTCGCGCGGCCAACGCCACTTCAAACGCGCTGTCGGCGAGCTCTGTCGATCGAGTGTAACAGTATCCAGCCTCTAACAAACCTAACTCAAGCCCCTTGAGGCGCACACTCGTCACGCTGTGTGCCAGTTGTGGATACTCTTTAGAAATACGACTGCGCATTTCAGAAAAGTGGCACGGGGAAAAAGCGTCCGTATAGGCTGGTGCATTGGCTTCGAGCCAGCTGTAGAGCGTTTTATCCATGTGCTCAATCACAGGTACGACGGGCCAGAGCGTGTCGTCGAGGTCAAAGGTCAAACATTTAATCATCTGTTGCGGTCCCTTCTTTTTTGGCTCGTGGATGCGCGGCACTGTAAACACGCTGCAGGTGCTCAAAGTCTAGGTGAGTGTAAATCTGAGTCGTTGCTATATCGGCGTGACCGAGCAGCTCCTGCACCGCTCGGATATCGCCACTGGATTGCAACATATGGCTGGCAAAACTGTGACGCAACTTGTGCGGGTGTAACTTGCCGTTAACTCCCAGCTGCGATGCCCAGTGATCTAGCCGCTGCTGAACACTGCGCACGCCCAGGCGCGTACCCCGCTGGGAAATAAAGAGCGCACTCTCATGGCTCAATACTTCCTCGGCGCGAACCCTGAGCCACAGCTGGACAGCCTGCAATGCTTTTTTACCGACCGGGACCACGCGCTCTTTGTTACCTTTGCCGATAACTCGCAGCGAACCTTCGCTAAAATCAATTGAAAAGAGGTCGAGGCTCACCAGCTCAGAGACCCGAAGGCCGCTGCTGTAGAGCAGCTCCATTATCGCTTTGTCCCGCGCACTGAGAAAGTCATCAGCCTCAAAATTTAGCAGCTGGCTGATATCGTCAACTTCGAACGTTTGCGGTAACTTGCGCCCAGTCTTCGGCGCGCTAATCCCCTGTGTCGGATCAGCACTACTTAAACCCTCGCGCTCGAGGTAGCGAAAGAAGTTGCGCAAGACACTGAGCATACGCGCGATACTGCGTCCCGATAAACCGTTGCGATGAACTTCAGCAATAAAGGCGCGCACTTGACGCGGCTCCACACTCACCCACTCGACGCAGCGGTAGTCGGCGATAAACTCGGCAAAACGCCATAAGTCACGCCCGTAGTTCTTGACGGTGTGGGGTGAGAGCTGGCGTTGATAGCGAAGGCTCTCCAAATAGTGATCGATGGGATCACTCAGAGTTGCAGCCACCGCAAACGAAGCCATTGGCGCTACGCTTGCGCCTCGAGTTCAGTGTGTAAGATACGGCTAGCGACGCGGCTCAACACTTCGCCGACATAGCTGAGAAACAACGTACCTTGACTGCTCTGGAAGTAGTCTTCATCAAAACTGCCGATCCCCAGCAGGCCAATTGTTTCGCCCTTGACCAGTGGAATAACGGCCGCTGAGCGAATGAGCGAGGAGCGCTCTTCAAACAAGAAGTGATTGGCCGCCGCTGACAGCTGACCACATGTGGGGTCGCTGGCCAACATCAGTGGCTCTACAATGCCTGCCATCTCGCGGGGCATCATACGTCGGTTGTTAACCGTCAGTTCTTTGTCGGCAAATAGGATCAGTGAAGTAGCATCCCCATAGAAGTCACGGCACAGACTCTCTTCAATAGCATCGCCCAGGTCATCTAACGTCTGGGCGTCGAGCAAACCCAACACCATGCGCTTAGTCTTCTCAAATTGCACATCATTATGGCGCGCCGCATCACAGAGGTCGGAGAGGTGAACAGTCAGCTGCTTGTTCTTATTGCGCAGCAATGAAGATTGACGCTCCACTAGAGACACCGCACTACCAGAGGCATGCGGCACTGTCATCACCTCGAGCAAGGGCTCGTAGTCGGAAAAGAAATCGGGGTTGGAGGCCAAGTACTGCGCGACTTGATCAGCCGTGGGCGACACGGTTTCCGCCGCTGCATCTAACTTCGTCATATAAACATCTTTCCTTCAAAAACACTGGTGGCTGGCCCCGTCATAATGACGGAATCGGCCTGTTCGCCACCCCACTGCACTTCTAAACTGCCACCGGGCAAATTGACAACAACCCGCTCATCTAATAATCCACGCTGACGCCCTGCAACAACCGCGGCGCACGCACCTGTGCCGCACGCTAACGTCTCACCGGCACCGCGCTCGTAGACTCGCAGATTTACCTCGTTGCGGTTGAGTACTTGCATAAAACCAATGTTGGCTTTTTCCGGGAACGCACTGTGTGACTCTAGCACTGGGCCGAGGTTTTCGACATCTGCTGTTTCAACATCGTCAACTACTAACACCCCGTGTGGGTTGCCCATAGACACCGCGCTGATGCTCAGTGTTTGCTCGAGTGCTTCAATGGGATACTCATTGGCTGCACTGGCTGCTGTGAACGGGATTTTGCCGGGCGCGAGCTGTGGCGGCCCCATATCGACCTCCACGTCTCTATCATCGCGAATCTTCAACACTGCACTGCCTTTGGCAGTCTCAACGTTGATCACATCTTTGGCGGTTAAACGCTTGTCGCGAACAAAGAGCGCGAAACAGCGTGCGCCGTTTCCACAGTGTTCAACTTCGCTGCCGTCTGCATTAAAAATACGATAGCGAAAGTCCATATCGGGATTGGAGGGAATTTCTACAATCAGCAGTTGATCAAAGCCAATACCCAGTTTGCGATCGGCTAAGCGCTTTACCATACTCGGATTGAACTTAAGGCGCTGCGTAACTAAGTCCACGACCATAAAGTCGTTGCCCAAGCCGTGCATTTTGGTAAAACGTAATAACATATTTCTCACTAATCTCTAGCGTACCCAGCAGAGTGCTGATGTCTGCAAGATGCAGCTACCCAACTGTTCATATCGATCAATTGGCAGCACAATCTGCCGGCACGTCGTTTAATCTTTTGGCAGCAGCTGCTCGCCTTTCATCTGCTGAACAAATGTCTCGCGCTGGCGAATCAAGTGCATCTGATTATCGTCAATCATCACTTCCGCCGCACGGTTGCGCGTATTGTAGTTGGAGCTCATCGCAAACCCGTAAGCACCCGCCGAACACACAGCGAGATAATCGCCAGCGCGCAGGGTCAACTCGCGATCTTTGCCGAGGAAATCACCCGTTTCACAAACCGGGCCCACTATATCATAAACCGCGTGTTCACCAGCGCCAGTCGCATCCAGCGGCACGATATCTAGATAAGCGCTGTAGAGCGATGGTCGGATCATATCGTTCATCGCAGCGTCGACGATAGCAAAGCTCTTACCTTCATTGTGTTTTAGGTATTCAACTTCTGTCAGTAAGACACCGGCATTAGCGGCGATAGAGCGCCCCGGCTCAAACACCAGCTTGAGTGTTCGATCGCCCATTTTTTCAATGACCGCAGCAATATACTCACCTGGTGTAGGTGGGACTTCATCGGTGTAGCAGACACCCAGGCCACCCCCTAAATCCAAATGCTCAATCGCGATACCGTCTGCCGCGAGTGTATCAACCAATTCAAACAGCTTATCCATCGCATCCATAAAGGGCGTAAGCTCTGTCAGCTGGCTGCCAATATGGCAGTCCATGCCGGTAATTTTAACATTGTCCAGCGCGGCGGCGCGGGCGTATATGCGCGGCGCATCGGCAATCGCGATGCCAAATTTATTCTCTTTCAACCCCGTTGAAATATAGGGGTGTGTTCCCGCATCTACATCCGGATTCACACGAAAGGAGATCGGCGCTACTAGCCCCATCTGCGCTGCCACGGCATCGATGCGCAGCAGCTCCGCTTCGGATTCCACATTGAAGCAGTGGATACCAACTTCAAGGGCGCGGCGAATCTCTGAGGATTGCTTGGCAACGCCTGAAAAAACGACTTTTCCTGGCTCTCCCCCAGCGCGAAGTACTCGCTCGAGCTCTCCTTGAGAGACCACATCGAAGCCAGCTCCGAGGCGGGCCAATACGTTGAGCACCGCAATATTGCTATTGGCTTTTATGGCGTAGCACACCATTGCATCGCGCCCTTCTAAAGCATTGGCGTAAGCGAGGTAGCCGCGCTCAAGTGCGTCGCGGGAATAGACATATGCGGGCGTGCCGAACTCGCGCGCTACTTTGTGCAGTGCAACATCTTCGCAGTGAAGCAAATCGTTGCGGTATTCAAAATTATCCATGTACTAAAACTCTTGTCATTGAACTGTCTGAAAAGCGCGTCAACAGCGATCTATCCGTTTTGCGATGGCTGTTCAGATTTTGCATCCTCTATGTACAACGGGCCTTTTTGCCCACAGCCTGCAAGCGCGAAGAGCGCTGTTAGCAAGGTACAACCAAAGAGAAACTTTAGGCTTTTCATCGACACCTCTCTAGATTTGCGTGCCTCAGTCGAGCACGCTGACATTATAAGTTTTAAAATCGCACCATATTAGCAGAGTTAGCCGTCACTTTGGATGTAAGTAACGTGAAATCGTCACTTTTATCGACGTTTTATACACAGCTCTTCGATCTTCACAAGAAGCCGATCACTGGCACCGCGCTGCGACTGATAATAAGCCTTTGCCGCCTCACCACTGCGCCTGCACGCCGCCGTATTATCCAGCATTTGCAGTAAACTCTGCCCCAGCTGTGCATACGATTCACAGGTAGTGAGCCCTTCACAGCTCTCCAGTTGACGACAGACCTCAGCAAAATTGTACTGGTGGGGCCCCATCAAGACAGGGACAGCCAAAGACGCCGGCTCAATAGGGTTTTGCCCACCGCGCTGCGCGAAGCTTCCACCGACAATAGCCACATCCGCCAGCGCATACATCAGCAACAACTCACCCATGGTATCGCCGATATACACTTCACACGCGCTGTCTGGGTCTGCTTGGCTACGTCGCAACACAGCGCTCGAATACTGCTGCGCTAACTGCGCGACTTCATCAAAGCGCTCTGGGTGCCGGGGCACAATGATCAGCAGCAAGTCGGGAAAGCACGCGCGCAATTGCGCCAATTGCTCCAGCACACCGCGCTCCTCTCCTTCGTGACAACTGCCGAGCACGATGATCGGGCGCTCACCCAGATGCTGTTTAATCAGCGCTGCCTGCTCTGCAATGCTGGGATCTACCTGCAAGTCAAACTTGATACTGCCATTGACTACCCCTTTCTTGCGCGCCAACCCCAAAGTAACAAAGCGCTCAAGGTCAGCCTCTTGTTGCGCAACGAGGAGGTCTAGGTGAGCCAACATAGAGCGCGTGAGCTTCGCCACTTTTGCGTATCCCGACGCCGATTTTTCGGACAATCGAGCATTGGCCAGCATCACGGGTAACTGTTCACTCGCCTGCGCCAACATGTTCGGCCACAACTCCGTCTCAACCACAACTAACCCCAGTGGGCGGTGCTTTCGTAAAAAGCGCCGTACAGCACCTGGAAAGTCGTAGGGACAGTATTGGTGTATCACTCTAGGCTGATTGGCGAAAAGATCCGCGACACGCTGCCCTCCCGTAGGGGTCGAGGTTGTTAGCAATACCTGAAGCTGCGGATGGCGTGCTAACAGTTTTTGCACCACCGGGGCGATAGCGACTGTCTCTCCAACAGAAACCGCATGTACCCAAAGCGGTTGTTGCGTATGCACCGCCGAGGCAAAGCCAAAACGTTCACCAATACGCTGACGGTATGCTGGCGCTCTGCGACCGCGCTGCCAAAGCCTTAGTAACAGCAGAGGTAGGGCGAGATAAAAAACACAAGAGTATAAAAATCGATACATGCGAGAGGTGCAGTTTCCGTTAGTAAAGCTGTGCAGCATACCCATTTTTTGCCAGCAGCGGAATTCTAGTTTCGCGCGCCTGTCAGATCAGTTAGAATTTTGCCAAATCACAGGAGCCATCACACTATGTCCAGCTACCGCGCCGCCCTTGAGCGCCACCAAGCACTCTTCGCCAACATGCTCAGCTGCGAAGCGACTCTTTCCCTACTCGCCGATCAGATTGATGCATGCTTTACGCGCGGTGGTAAATTACTCTTTATGGGCAATGGTGGCAGCGCAGCCGATAGCCAACACTTAGCCACAGAGTTTGTCGTGCGCTACAAAGCCGAGCGCGCACCGCTGGCGGCTATCGCACTGACAACAGACACATCACTGCTTACCGCCCATGCCAACGACTATGACTTTTCCAGCGTATTCAGCCGCCAAGTTGCGGCACTGGCGCGCCCCGAAGACATAATTATTGGCATTTCGACCTCTGGAAACAGCGCAAACATTATCGATGCGGTCAAAGTTGCACAGGAAATTGGCGCCACTACTTGGGCGTGGACCGGCGAGAGCGGTGGCCAGTTACTGTCTATTGCCGATCACACGCTGACAGTCCCGGCCACCGAGACAGCTCGCATTCAAGAGGCTCATATCTTTGCCGGTCACTGGCTGTGTGAAGACGCCGATCGCCGCGCATTGGAGCGCTAGTGTGAAGCTTGTCATTTTAGATCGCGACGGGGTTATCAACCGCGATAGCGACAACTACATCCGCAGCGCTGACGAGTGGATAGAACTCCCCGGCAGCGCCGCGGCGATTGCCAAGCTCAATCACGCAGGTTACACCGTGGCTGTGGCCACTAATCAATCGGGCCTTGGGCGCAACTACTTTGACCTTGCTACCCTAGAGCAGATGCATCAAAAGATGCACGACGCGCTAGAGCGCGAGGGCGGCCAAATTGACTACATCGCCTTCTGTCCCCACCAGCCCGAAGATAACTGCACTTGCCGTAAGCCTCTTGCAGGTATGCTCGAGCGTATCCTCAAACACTACCCCAACACACAGCAGCCCGTGTGGATGGTCGGCGATAGCCTGCGAGACCTCGAATCTGCGTGGGCAATCGACATGCCCGCTGCACTAGTGCGGACAGGTAAAGGGCAGCGCAGCTTAGATCAGGGAAAAATCCCCACTGACACCCCCGTATTCGACGACTTGGCAGCCTTTGTAGATTGGCTGCTCACAGAACAATAATCGGCGAGGCGCTATGAAAACCGTAGAAACAGACATTGTCATCATCGGCGCGGGTATTGCCGGCAGCTGGATGCTTCGCCGCTTGCTCGACAGCGGCTACGACGCCCTGCTGCTCGAATCCGCCAGCGCCGGTGCTGTGCAGACAACACGCTCCCAAGGCATCATCCACGGCGGCATTAAGTACGCCTTGAACGGTGTACTTTCTCAAGCTTCAGATGCAATCAAAGACATGCCTGCACGCTGGCGACAATGCCTGCAGGGCGAGGGGGAAATAGACCTGCGCGGCGTCACGCAACTGAGCGATGCACACTATTTGTGGTCACAGCAAAGCCTAGGCGCAAAAATAACCTCCTTTTTCGCCAAAAAAGCCATGAGCGGGCGTGTTGACGCTGTTCACCGCGACGATTATCCGCAAATATTCTGCGATCCAGCCTTCAAGGGCAACCTCTACAAGCTCAATGAAGTTGTACTCGATGTACCTAGCGTGCTCGAACAACTGCTCGCACCAGTCGCTGATCGCGTGT
This sequence comes from Pseudomonadales bacterium, assembly GCA_049613705.1. Taxonomy (GTDB): domain Bacteria; phylum Pseudomonadota; class Gammaproteobacteria; order Pseudomonadales; family Balneatricaceae; genus Rs1. The sequence goes on from JBMZCU010000032.1 coordinate 10,129, forward strand.
TGCAACTTGATAGCGGTAACTGCATTTGGGAGAAAAGCCAGACAGGCGACATTGAAGCGCTCGTGTGTGAAGAACACCAAGTGCGTATTCGCGCGCAGCATTTTGTCTTTGCCGCCGGCAAAGGCAATCAGGCGATACTGGACGAGCTGGGAATAACGCAACCCAAGATGCAACTGCGCCCCCTGCATATGGTTGCCGTAAGTCACACTGTCGATCTTCCTATCTACGCGCACTGCATAGGCGCTAGCAGCAAGCCATTGGTAACGGTGACTCATCACCCTCACGGCGATGGGCGATACACGTGGTATCTCGGCGGTGATATCGCTGAGAGCGGCATAGATGCCACCCCCGCGCAACAGATTGAGCGAGCCAAGCAATTAATGGCTAAGCTGCTGCCCTGGATTGATTTGTCTACTGCAAACTGGCAGACCCTGCGCATTGAGCGCGCAGAACCAAAACAGAATAGCCTGAGCCGGCCTGATGCCGCTTTTTGCCACGCGCAAGATAACTATATTGTCGCATGGCCAACCAAACTTGCGCTGGCACCCGATTTAGCCGACAAAGTGCTGCAAAACTTTCACACCCAACAGCTGCAACCGCGCTATTGCGCCGAGCTGAGCAAGCTTGAGACGATTAACCGCGCGCAGATTGCCGCGCCACTGTGGGCAGCGTCATGATTTACAAAAATATTGCACAGACAGGCATTCAAGTTAGCCAAATTGGCCTTGGCACGGTAAAAATTGGCCGTGACAAAGGTGTTAAATACCCCAGCCATTTTAGTATTCCAAACGACAGCGCCGTGTGCGACTTGCTCGCATTGGCCAGCGAACTACAGATCAACTTACTGGATACTGCACCAGCTTACGGTGACAGCGAGGCACGCCTAGGAAAGTTGCTCGGCGCGCAGCGCAAAAACTGGGTCATTTGCTCTAAGGCGGGAGAAAGCTTCGACAATTGCTCTGGCGAATCCAGCTTTGACTTCAGTGAGCGTGCACTCACCCTCAGTGTAGAGCGTAGCTTACAAAGATTGAATACCGACTATATCGATATCTTGATGATTCATTCAGACGGGCGAGACATGGAAATTATCGAGCGTGACGGGGCTCTTCAAACGCTCGATAAACTCAAGCGTCAGGGTAAAATTCGCGCATCTGGGATGTCGACCAAAACAATCGCAGGCGGGCGAGCTGCACTAGAGCAGTCAGATTGCGCAATGGTGACCTACAACTTAGCACAGCGCGAAGAGCTTCCGCTTCTTGAATACGCAACGGCTTTAGATAAAGGCATATTCATCAAGAAAGCCTTCGCCTCAGGCCACCTACAATCAGCGGCAACCACTGATCCGATCAGCGCTAGCTTTGAGCTCATTTTCGCGCAACCCAGTGTCAGCAGCGCAGTAATCGGTACAATTAACCCACAGCATTTACGCGACAATGTCGCAAAATATCTAAAGGCCTGCCAAACACTCACGCTGAAATAGCTGCGCGCTCCACCCGCTCTGCAGGAGCGCGCATAGCGCTATTTATCTTCTTTAATTTGTTCGACAATGGCCGTTGTCGAACAATTATCGAGTAGCGACAGCACTTGAACATCGCCACCGTAACTGCGCACAAAATCACCGCCGACAACGCCTTCGATACCGTAATCACCACCTTTGACGAGCACATCCGGGCGCACCTGTTCCATCAGCGCTTCAGGCGTATCGCGATCAAAGCAGACGACCCAGTCAACCACTCCCAAACCAGAGAGCACAACCATACGCCGGTCCTCGGTATTGATCGGCCGCCCCTCACCTTTCAAGCGCTTGACCGAAGCATCGCTATTTATCGCAACCACCAAGCGATCGCCGAGCAGGCGCGCCTGTTCCAGATAACCCACATGTCCTGCGTGTAAAATATCAAAGCAGCCGTTGGTGAAGACAATCTTCTCCCCGGCCGCCCTAGCCTCTTCAAGGGCGATAAGCAATTGCTCTTCACTGACCACACCGCGCGATTTACCTTTGGCTTTGGCTATTTCGCGGCGAATTTCCGGCCCGCTGATCGCCGAAGTACCCAACTTGCCAATCGCAATACCTGCTGCCATGTTGGCAATAGCAACCGACTCTGCGATAGGTTCGCCGGCAGCGAGTGCTGCGGCCAGTGTCGAAATCACCGTATCTCCAGCACCGGTAACATCAAACACTTCATGAGTGCGCGCGGGGAAGTGAATTTCACCCCCTTCTTTATGTAGCAATGTCATCCCTTTTTCACTGCGCGTTATCAAGAGATACTCTAGCTCTAAGTCGGCTATTAACTGGCTGCCGCGCTCAATGATCTGCTCTTCACTGTGACATTTACCGACAACTGCCTCAAATTCTGACATATTAGGTGTGAGCAGAGTGGCGCCGCGATAGCGACTGTAATCCGAGCCCTTGGGGTCTACCAACACCGTTTTACCGAGCGCTTTTGCCCTGGTGATAAGCGCGGGACAATCAGCCAGCGTCCCCTTGCTGTAGTCCGAAAGAATCAGCACATCGACCGCCTCTAACTGTTGCGCGACAACCTGCTCAATAGCTTGCGCGTAAGCAGGGTCAAAACGGCGCTCAAAGTCCATACGCAACAGCTGCTGATTGCGGCTGATTGCACGCAATTTAGTGATGGTTGGTTCAGATTGCGCCGTGTGGAACTCACAACTGATACCGGCACTGTGCAATTGATTTTGCAATACCGTCGCAGCTTCGTCGGCACCTACAACGCCGCACAGATAGGTTTTAGCCCCTAGAGCGGCGGTATTAAGTGCAACGTTAGCCGCCCCGCCAGGGCGATCGTCTTGCTGAGAGACGGAAATAACCGGTACTGGAGCTTCTGGAGAGACTCGCTCCGTCGCACCGTGCCAATAGCGGTCGAGCATGATGTCGCCGACAACGAGAATGGCGCTCTTATTAAACGCCGGCATTTTAATATTTAGCACTGCTAACTCCTGAAAACCTTTGTTGTGTGATCACGCTTGATCGAACCCCTGACGATACAGTTCGCTGTACAGCCCCTGCTGCTCGAGCAATTGCGTGTGACTGCCGCGCTCAACCACGCGCCCTGCATCCATCACTAAAATGAGATCTGCATTTTTTACCGTTGATAATCTATGTGCAATCACGAGCGTTGTTTTATCCTGCATGACGCTCTCAAGCGCTTGCTGAATTGCGTGTTCTGAGTGATTATCCAGTGCAGATGTTGCCTCGTCCAATACGAGAATTGGGGCATCTTTGAGCACCGCGCGCGCAATCGCCAAGCGCTGGCGCTGACCACCGGATAGCATCTGCCCCTTCTCGCCCATCACTGTGTCTATACCATCGCTCAATTGATCGACAAATTCAGTGGCATTCGCTATCTCAAGCGCTGCTCGAACTCGTGCATCTGTTTTATCTGCCAGTGCACCGTAGGCAATGTTAGCGCGCACGCTACCAGAAAAAAGCACGACTTGTTGATTGACGATTGCGATTTGCTGGCGCAGTGCATCGAGCTGGTAATCTTGCAGCGATACGCCATCGAGTAAAATACGGCCTTGCGTCGGGTTCAAAAAACGCGGCAGTAAGTTTGCGAGTGTCGTTTTACCGCTACCCGAGCGCCCCACCAGCGCAACCGTTTGCCCGGCCTTTACGGTAAACGATATATCCTGCAGCACTGCCGCATCTGTATAGCCAAAGCCTACGCCCTGAAACTCCAACTCCCCTTTAGCTCTCTCGACCGTGTGGCGCCCATGATCTTCCTCAGCGGGAGAATCTATCACCTCAAAGAGGCTCTTAGCCGCAGTAATCCCCCGCTGCAGCGGGCCGTTAATTTCAGTCAATGCACGAAGCGGCTTAGCAATAAGCCCTGCAGCAATCAGAAACGCGATAAACTCACTCGCCGCCATTGGCTGCATTAAACCGGGATAGAGCGCAACAAAAACCAGCAACCCTAACGCCATGGACACTAGGGTTTGCACTACCGGGGTATTGAGCGATGTTGTAACCGTCATTTTAAGCGACTGGCGTTTAAAGCCTTCACTCGCCGCGTTAAAACGCGCCTCTTCAGAGTGCACTGCCCCAAAAGCCTTAATCACTTCATGGCCCTGCAAACTCTCATTGGCACTGTGCGTTATATCTGCAATTGAGTTTTGCATCCCCTTTGCCAGCTTGCGAAAGCGGCTGGAGGCATAGCCAATCACAATTGCAATAAAAGGGCTCGCGGCGAAAAATAGCAGTGATAGCTGCCAATTGAGGTAGATTAAGTAGCCGATTAAGCCGACAACAGTTGCCCCTTCGCGAATGAGCGTACGCACTGCGGTGGTTGTCGCCGCCGTTACTTGCTCAACGTTGTAAATCAAAATGGCGAGATAGTGGCCGGAATCAAACTTTAGGTATTCCAATCGAGGTAAGCGCATAATCGCCGCAAAAATTTGCCCGCGCAGCTCACAAACAATACTGAATGCCACTCTATCCAGGCAGTAATTGCCGACGAAGCCTCCGACGCCCCGCGCAAAGGTAATACCAACAATGGCCAAAGGCAAAAAAATGTACGCATCTGCAGCGGGGTCTTCCATTTGCGCGACAATTTTCTCCATCAGGACCGCAAAGGCAGTTTGAGTCAACGCATAGAGGATATAGCCGGCAATACTAAACGAGAAGATCAGTAAATGAGGAAGGAGGTAGCTGAGGAGCCTTTTATAGGCCTGCCAGGATGTCAAATTCAAAATAGAAAGATCTCTGTTATCGATCGGTTTTACAACATTACAGTGATAGCGCCGTGCCGAGCTTGGGAATATAATAACGCGACAATTGTAACTTAAATACGTGCTTGCTGTGACCGATCGAAAAAAGAAAATATCCGCGCAACTTACGCTGGGACTCATACGAGCTCTTGCCAAACTCCCGTTCAATACGGGCATTAAAGTGGGAACAGGCCTAGGCAATCTATTGCGCGTATTAGCAGTGAAGCGCCGGAGGGTCACGGAAGTCAATATCGGGCTGTGCTTTCCAGAGCTCAACCCTAGTGAACAGCAGCAGCTAGTAAAAGATGTGTTTATCGCCTCGGGGATTGGCTTAGTAGAAACAGCGTGGACCCACTACGCCAGCGCCGAGATGTTCAAAGGCAAAATAGAGGTGCGCGGCGCTGAACTCTTGCACAAAGCGCTAGAACAGGGCCGCGGTGTCGTATTACTGGGCGCACACTTTAGCACTCTCGATTTGGGGTCGCTGCTCTTTGCAGAGCTCAATACGCCGCTATGCACCATATACCGCCGTCATGATAACCCTTATCTGGATAGAGCCATCACCGCGCAGCGCAGCCAATATAGCGAACCCATCGAGCGCAAAAACATGCGCCAAGTCATCCGTAAACTCAAAGATAACCAGTGTGTGTGGTATGCACCCGATCAAGATTTTGGCATTGAGAATTCGGTCTTCGCCACCTTCTTCGGCCACACGGCGGCGACAATCACTGCCACATCTAACTTGCTGCGCTTCAACGACTCAGAAATTATCATGCTGGCCCACTACCGCAAACCCGATAACAGTGGCTATCTAGTTGAGTTCAGCGCGGTAGAAGGGGACGATTACAACGACAAAGAAGCCTTTGCACAAGCAGTCAATGACAGCATAGAAAAAGCTGTGCGCAAGCAGCCTGATCAGTACATGTGGACCCACAAACGCTTTAAAACTCAACCCGATGGAAAGCATAAATTATATAGGGCAGCTAACTGCTAGAGAAACGTATCCTATTAATTAGTAAGCACATTATTGTTACGAAAAGCGTCGCCATATTTACATCTAGCAAAACTAACTCTCCATGAGCATTCATGAAAAAGCCCAAAAGTGTAATGAAGCCTAGTGATGCTTCTAGCTTATATCTTTTATAGGCTTTCAAGAAAATAACTAAGGCCGAGAAGTAAACAGAAAACAGTGCAAGCAGTCCAATTAAGCCCTTATCAATAGCTGTATAAAAATATTCATTATGAGTTGAAACATGCCCAGTTTGCTCAGACTTTAATTTCCCTTTTAAGCCATACCGATTTTCAATTTCTTCTCTGATTTCTCGCTGCCTGTCATAACTAACACCCAATAAAGGATTCTCACTAAACCCTTCTAATGAAGTTACAATATAAGCAAGTCTAATACCCGTTGAGTCCGCTTTTAAACCGTCATTGATTGCATATAAACTACTAAATGCTTGATCTACTCTTGCAGCTAGTGAACTTGATGCACTATAAAAACCAACGAACACTATTACAGAAACCAACAAAGATAGAATGAGTGAGCTTAAAGTAAACCTACCAACCGCAAGAAATACAGCTAAAATCACACAAAAAAACAACGAAAAGAAAGCAATTTTAGTACCGCTCATAGCTACAATAAAAAACCCCGAAACCACGGCTAAAAGATGTATAGACATCCTCAAGCTTTTGATCTGCTTTAAAAACATAAAGACCGATATTACCGTTAATATGCTAGCAATTTGACCTGTCTCAATGATTCCGTGTTCGGTTGCTATTCTAGATACCTGGCTACTCTCATTATAAGCGAAAGGAAAAGTAATAATTAGTGATAAAGATGGACTCCATTCTATTACTTTAGGATCTATTCTCTTATGCAGCGAAAGATAGATCACTAGCGCCCCCAGTAAAAACCTCGAAGGTGCGTCTAAAGCCTCACCCTGTTGACTCACTATAACTTGCGGTATAGCAGCTATAAAAAAGAACAAACAGCTAGCAATAAATAGTCTTTCATATGGGGCTACTTTTGTAACTTTATCTGTGCACATCAGAGCGAGGGGGAAAACAATAAGAAACAATACATATTGCTCAACATTCTCAACCACAAAGTGTAACGTTAGAGATAACAAAAAAAGCAAGCTAACAAGAGTACTTAAAAACTTATCCTTATATAAAATTGGCTTAGAAAGAGACATTAAAACGAACAGCGCCCCCAAACAGTGCAAGGGCTTAGAGAGGCAAAAACTTTTGGCTCCACCTCAACCTCAACCTGAGCCTGCTTCCGTGCCTCTAATGCCACCTGATTCTCCCCATAGCCACCCACCAACCCAGGATCCGTTGGTCCAAACAGCGTCACATTCGGTCGATTAAGTGCTGCAGTGATATGGGACAGTCCTGTGTCGACTGAAATACAGCCCGCTGAGCTTGCTATTACCTGAGCCACAGCGCAAATACTCAA
>JBMZCU010000033.1:0-17265 GCA_049613705.1 Pseudomonadales bacterium
GCCCTGATTGTTTTTTGAAAGACCTGAAACGGGCGAGAGAGCAATCCTAGTTCACATGGACATGGCCGCTGAAGCCGATCAAGAGTCCGCCCGTGAACTAGAAGAACTCGCTCTCTCGGCCGGTGCCGACCCCGTGGCACTTTTAACGGGGTCGCGCCACAAGCCCACCCCTAAATACTTCATCGGCGGGGGAAAGCTAGAAGAGCTCAAAGAGTTGCTCGTCGAACGCGAAGCCAGCCTTGTTATTTTCAATCACGCTATGACGCCAGCCCAAGAGCGCAATGTTGAATCTGTGCTCGAGTGCCGTGTGCTCGATAGAACGGGGTTGATTCTTGATATTTTTGCTCAGCGTGCGCGTACCCACGAAGGAAAGCTGCAAGTAGAGTTGGCGCAGCTTGAGTATATGTCAACTCGCCTGGTGCGTGGTTGGAGTCACCTCGATCGCGAGAAAGGCGGTATAGGCTTGCGTGGTCCCGGTGAGAAGCAGTTAGAGACAGATCGCCGCCTGCTACGTGAGCGTGTTAAGGCGATTAATTCTCGTCTTGCCAAAGTGCGTGTTCAGCGCGAACAGGGGCGCAAAGCAAGGCAGCGCGCCGAGATACCCACGCTATCTCTGGTTGGTTATACCAATGCGGGTAAATCCTCAATCTTTAACCGCATTACAGAGGCTAAGGTTTATGCGGCTGACCAGTTATTCGCCACCTTAGATCCAACCCTGCGACGTATTGAGCTAGACGATGTCGGGCCAGCAATTCTCGCGGATACGGTAGGTTTTATACGTCATTTGCCGCACAAGTTAGTTGAGTCCTTTCGCGCGACTTTGCAAGAGACTATTGAGGCGACTTTGCTGTTGCATGTTATCGATGCACATGACGAAGAGCGTCCGCAGCATATTCGTGAAGTCGAGTCGGTACTCAAAGAGATAGGGGCGCAAGATGTCCCTGTACTGCAGGTCTATAACAAAATCGATATGATGGACGGTCAGAGTGCGCGCATCGATTTTGATGGTGATGGTGTTCCCCAGCGTGTCTGGCTCTCGGCGGTTAGTGGCGAGGGTGTTGATTTGCTGTTTGAGGCCGTTACGGCCCTGCTCAGTGATGATATTGTGCAGGATGAGATTTGTATCTCGCCACGCCACGGTCAATTGCGCTCTATGCTCTTTGCTAAAAACGCGGTGTTAGAAGAGCGTGTAGAAGACAATGGCGATATGTATGTGAAGATAAGGATACAGCGTAAAGATTTACTGCAGATGTTGACGCGTGTCGGCATGCCGACAGAACCTTATCGTATCGTCGAAGTCTACTGATAAATTTTAAGGTGGCAGCGGGTGCTGCACCGACCACAGAATTGTATTAGTTACATTTAACGGAGAAGCTTATGGCTTGGAATGAGCCCGGTGGAAATGGTAACAACCAGGATCCTTGGGGTAACGGTGATGATAAGAACCGTAAAGATCGCAAAGGGGGCAACGAGCAGGGGCCGCCGGATTTAGACGAAGCGCTCGGGCAGCTGCAAGATAAGCTTAGCGACATTTTTGGCGCTAAGAAAAAAGGCGGTAATGGCGGTGGCGGCGGTAGCAGTCAGATGAGGGCTCCTTCTAGTAGTCCTGTGATGTTTGCCGTTCTGTTTGTTATCGGCGCATTAGTGTGGGCTGGCATGGGTTTCTACACAGTTGACCAGCAAGAGCGTGGTGTTGTGTTGCGCTTAGGTAAATTCAGTGACGTCGTGGGCCCGGGTCTGCAGTGGAATCCACCACTGGTTGATCAGGTAACCATAGTGAACACTACCCGCGTTCGAAGCTCTGATCACTCGGCGCAAATGCTGACGGGTGACGAAAACATTGTTGATGTCAGTATGACAACACAGTATGTGGTGCGCGACGCTGAATCCTTCGTGCTGAAAGTGCGCGATCCCGATCAAAGCCTGACGCACGCAGCTGAATCTGCGCTGCGCCATGTTGTTGGTGGATCTGACATGGACTCTATCTTGACGCAGGGGCGTAACGCGCTGGCAGTCGAAGTCCAGGGGCTGTTGCAGCAATATATGGCTAACTACGGTACGGGTATTCAGATCACTAAAGTGAACATCCAAAACGTGCAGCCACCAGATCAGGTGCAGGATGCCTTTGATGACGTGATCAAGGCACGTGAGGATGAGCAGCGTTCTAAGAACGAAGCAGAAACCTACGCTAAAGGTGTGTTGCCCGAGGCGCGCGGTGCTGCTAAACGTATGGTAGAAGAGTCTAATGCATACAAGGAGCAAGTCGTTGCTAATGCAGAGGGTGAGTCTCAGCGTTTCACAGCATTGCTCAATGAGTACAACAAGGCACCTGAGGTCACACGCGATCGCTTGTACTTAGATACAATGCAGCAGGTAATGAGCAAGAACGCCAAGGTGCTGCTCGATGTCGACGGTGGTAATAACGTGATGTATCTGCCGGTTGATAAGCTGATTCAGAACCGCACACAAGGCGCCGCTCAAGGCTCGTCAGTCCGTTTGGATGATCAGTCTATTAAAGAAGTGACAAGCCAAGTTTACGACCAGCTTCGTCAGCGTCAATCTACTAGAAGGGAGTCTCGCTAATGAGTGGTAAGTCCTTATTTTTAACTTTCATCTTGCTGCTGGTGGTCGTTGTAGGCTCTAAGTCACTCTACATTGTTCAGCAGACTGAGCGCGCTGTTGAGTTGCGTTTCGGTGAGGTAGTTAACAGTGATGTTAAGGCCGGACTGCACATGCTAGTGCCCTTTGTAAACAAAGTGCGCAAGTTTGACGGTCGTCTGTTGACCCTGGATAGCCGTCCGCAGGCTTTCTTGACCAGTGAGAAGAAGCGTCTAATTGTGGACTCTTTTATCAAGTGGCGCATTGTGGACGTACAAAAGTACTATACAGCTACATCTGGTGATGAGTTTAGAGCTTCTGACCTGATTTCGGTGCGAGTTGAAACGCAGCTGCGTAACCAGTTTGGTACACGTACCTTGAAAGAGGTAGTCTCAGGTGAGCGCGAGCAATTGATGGCCGATGTAAAACTGTGGCTTAACGATCCGACCCAGGCGCGCAAGCAAAGTGCAACGCCTGGTGATGCGGATGCCGCTGATCTAGTGGGTATTGCGAAATCTCTAGGTGTTGAAATTGTCGATGTTCGTATCAAAAAGATCGAGCTGCCGGCTGAAGTATCCAACTCAGTATACGACCGTATGCGCACCGAGCGTGAGCGTGAAGCGCGTGAGTTGCGCTCTCGCGGTAAAGAGGTTGCTGAAGGGATTCGCGCCGATGCAGATCGCGAGCGTACTATCATCTTGGCTGAAGCGTATAAAGCATCTGAGACAACGCGTGGTGAAGGTGACGCCTCTGCTGCGAAAATCTATGCAGATGCCTACAGTGCGGATGCAGAGTTTTATAAGTTTACCCGCAGTCTCAAAGCTTATGAGCAATCATTTACAGGCAATGGTGATGTAATGATGCTCAAGCCAGACAGCGAGTTCTTCCGCTACTTTGGTGCCCCTAAAGCGACAAATTAAGGGCAATGCCGCATAAACTATTACAGTTTTTGTGGCAATTAATGTTAGAATAGATCAAGCCGGATTAACTCGCGTTAGTCCGGTTTTTTTGTGGCCGCTCGATAGGTTTTGCTCAATCGGTGATCAGTCTGAGTGTCATCGGCGGCCCACGGTGAGATAGAAGGTGGTGCGTGTGGGTGAAGGTTTGTTTTATCAGTTGGCGACGGCGCTATGCCTGGTGCTGGTGATAGAGGGGATCTTACCTTTTGCCTACCCTGCACGCTGGCGTAAGCTGGTTGCGCAAATCGCACAGATAGATGATGCGACATTGCGTGCTATCGGCTTTGTAAGTATGTTGCTGGGCGTAGTTGGGCTCTATATTGTCCGCTAGGGAATGTATTGCAGCTGTCTATTTTGCCGCAAGGTTAATGACTGATGGAGAGAACAATGGCTTTAGCTGATCGCTGGCTGTTACCTGATGGGGTTAAAGAAATTTTGCCGCCCCAGGCGCGACAAGTTGAGAGTTTGCGCCGCCGTATTCTAGATATCTACGATAATTGGGGGTACGAGCAAGTGATGCCCCCGTTGCTCGAGCACTTAGAGTCTTTGATGACAGGTGTGGGCAAAGATTTAGAGCTCAATACCTACAAGTTGGTTGATCAGGCTTCGGGCCAGGCGCTGGGGCTGCGTGCTGATATCACGCCTCAGGTCGCGCGTATCGATGCGCACCGCATGCAAGAAGAGGGCGCTAATCGCCTCTGTTACTGCGGCTCTGTGGTGCACACTAAAGCTGAGAACATGCTTGCCTCGCGGAACCCGCTGCAAGTAGGGGCTGAAATTTACGGCCATGCGGGTATCGAAAGCGATGTCGAAGTTATTTCGCTGATGCTCGAGACCGTTATCGCCTGCGGTATAGAAAGTGAACTGAGCTTAGATCTTGGTCACGTTGATGTCTTTCGCGGCATCATGCAGGCGGCGAATCTTAATGAACAACAAGCAAAGCAGTATCGCGAGCTGGTACAAAAAAAGGCATTAGCTGATCTTGGTGAGTTTCTCGCTTCGCTTGAAGTTGAGTCGCGTATCGTTGAGATGCTAGCTGTGCTGCCGACGCTAAATGGCGGTGTAGAAGTTCTGGAAAAAGCGCAGCAGCTTTTTGCAGATGCGCCACAATCGGTGCGCGGTGCCATCAGCTACTTGCAGGAGCTGGCGCAGTTGCTTGCCGCTCGCTATCCCGCTGTCGATCAGTATTTCGATTTGGCTGAGCTGCGCGGTTACAACTATCACAGCGGTGTAGTGTTTGCTGCGCTAACGCCTAATTTCGGCCAGGCTGTGGCAAAAGGCGGTCGCTATGATTCTATTGGTGCGGATTTTGGTCGCGCGCGCGCAGCTACAGGCTTCAGTGCTGATCTAAAAACCTTGGCTGATATGGCGCAGCCAATCGCGCCGCGCAAGGCGATACTAGCGCCTGCGCAAGAGGATAGCTCACTGTTGCAGGTGGTTGCGAGATTGCGCTCACAGGGTGAGCGTGTAATTCAAAGTCTTCCGGGTGATGAGAGTAGCTTGCTAGCGCACTGCGATCGCGTCTTGGAAAAACAAGGTGGTAGCTGGGTCGTCGTGGCTCGCTAGCATAACTTCAAACACAGGAATAAAGAGACAACAATGGGTAAGAACGTAGTTGTTTTAGGAACGCAATGGGGCGATGAAGGCAAAGGTAAAATTGTCGATTTGCTTACTGAAGAAGTGTCGGCAGTTGTCCGATTTCAAGGTGGTCACAATGCGGGGCATACCCTTGTCATCGATGGCCAGAAAACCGTATTACATCTGATTCCGTCGGGTATTCTGCGTGAGAACGTGCTTTGCCTTATCGGCAATGGTGTCGTTTTGTCTCCCCAGGCTCTGATCAAAGAGATGGGTGGTCTTGAAGAAGCGGGTGTTAATGTGCGTGAGCGCCTTAAGCTGAGCCCAGCTTGTCCGCTGATTTTGCCTTACCACATTGCATTGGATCAGGCGCGCGAAATTAAGCGTGGCAATGCGAAGATTGGTACAACAGGTCGTGGTATTGGCCCTGCCTACGAGGATAAGGTGGCGCGTCGTGGATTGCGTCTTGCCGATATGCTCGATGATGCGCGCCTTGAAGAAAAGCTTGCTGAAGTGATGGAGTACCACAACTTCGCGCTAGTTAACTACTACGGTGTAGAGGCGTTGGATGTAGCAGAGGTTTTGGCTGAGTGTCGCCAAATGGCCGAAGTGCTGCGTCCTATGGTTACGGATGTGACAGCGACAATTCACGCTATGCGTGAGCGTGGCGAAAGCATTATGTTCGAGGGCGCTCAAGGTGCGTTATTGGATATCGATCACGGTACTTACCCTTATGTGACATCTTCTAATACGACTGCCGGCGGTGTTTCAACCGGTAGCGGTTTTGGTCCAATGTATCTCGACTACGTATTGGGTATTACTAAGGCTTACACGACTCGTGTTGGCAGTGGCCCATTCCCGACAGAGCTGGATTGTGAGATTGGCCAGTATTTAGGTGAGCGCGGGCATGAGTTTGGTGCCACTACAGGGCGCCAGCGTCGCTGTGGTTGGTTCGATACGGTGCTGCTGAAGCAGGCTATTCAGGTGAGCTCTATCACCGGTATCTGCTTGACTAAGTTGGACGTTATGGACGGCCTGGAAACAATCAAAATTTGTGTCGGCTACAAAGATGCAGATGGCAATGAGATTACCAGCCTAGTCGGTAGCGAAGACTACGAGCGCGCACTGCCTGTCTATGAAGAAATGCCGGGCTGGAGTGAGTCTACTGTGGGTGCTCAATCCCTCGACGAGCTGCCTCAGGCTGCACTTGATTACATCGCTAGAATTGAAGAGCTGATCGGTGCGCCCGTTGATATTGTATCCACAGGTCCTGACCGTGTTGAGACAATTATCAAGCGTGATCCATTCGCTAGCTAATCTGAGTCCCGGTGTCGTGCCGGGCTGATGGCAGATTTTCTAGGTGGCATTAAAAAAGCCGATTTGAGGTTATCAAATCGGCTTTTTTCGTTGTGCGTTGTGCGTTAGGCGTGTGGTGCTTAATCCGCTTGGATCTTAGCGAAGCGCCTGAATAAGGGGCTTAAAGACTTTCGCGTTGGCTGCAACAAGATCTCCGCTGCGCTTGTGATTGGCTCCACCCTCAAGGTCTGCGACAAGGCAGCCAGCTTCTTGGGCGAGAAGTGCACCACCGAGAGCAGCGGCCGGTTGAAGTCTGCTGGCAAAGGCGCCATCGAATCGGCCGGCTGCGGTGTAGGCAAAGTTAAGAGCGGCAGAGCCGGTGTTTTGGATGTTACCTTTAAGTAGGCTTGTGGCTTTTACGACGTTGAAGTAGCTCTCAAGCTGGGTAGGTGTGCTCTTGCCGTGGTCGAAACCGCTGGCCAAAAGCGCGCCTTCTAGGCCTTTGTGTTCACTCGCGCGAATACGACGGCCGTTGAGTACAGCGCCGTGGCCGCGGCTGGCACTGAATTCTTCGCCTGTAGCGCTATTGATGATCATCGCGTGCTCGGTCTTGCCTTTGATAACCGCGGCAAGGCAGATGCACACGTTGGGCAACCCAGCTGAAAAATTCGCAACACTGTCAACCGCACTAATGTGCCAAGTGGCTTCGATGTCACTTTTGGCGGCTTTGTATTCACCTGTAAATTCACCGATTACCAAGTGGTTTGGATAGGCTTTTTGCAAGGTGTGCGCGATTGATTGCTCGGCCTTAGTGGCGGCCTCTGTAATAAAATTGGCTACTTCGTCTTTCTCGGAGCGGATGATTTCAATTTTTTCTGAGGCGCGAACGATCTGTTCGCTGGCCTGGCGCGCAGCGCGCAGGGCAATGTTGAGCATGGGTTGCATTGTTAAAGAACCTGAATTATTTAAAAGTCAAAGATCGGCGGATTATATCATTGGCTAGGGGGATGTGTCGCTAAATTTCTCTGCGAGTAGCGCGTTGTGGTGGCGCGTCTAGAAAACTATTCTGATATTATGGCGGCAATTTTATTTAGGTGGATATGTTGTGCTATCAGCTATACGAATTGTGCTCGTAAATACGACACACCCGGGCAATATTGGCGGGGTCGCCAGGGCGATGAAAAATATGGGGTTGGCTCAGCTGGTGCTGGTCGAGCCGAAATTCCCGGTTGACGAACAGTCCGTTGCGCGCGCAGCCGGTGCTGATGATGTGCTTGAGCAAGCGCGTACCGTTGCGACACTTGAGGAGGCTATTGCCGACTGTGAGTTGGTCTTTGCCACCAGTGCGCGCTCGCGGCATATTCCATGGCCTATCATGGATCCGCGGGAAATGGCTGGTGTCGTCAGTCAGCGTGGCGCTGCGCAACTTGGCGGTGAGGTTGCGATTGTATTTGGCCGCGAAGATCGAGGGCTGACTAACGAGGAGCTCCATTTATGTCAACACCACGTGTGTATTCCGACAGCTGAAGGATTTAGTTCCTTAAATGTCGCCGCAGCTGTTCAGGTGCTCGCCTACGAGCTAAAAATGGCGAGCTTGGGCTGTGCCTCAGCACCGCCGCAGTGGGGGACCAAATGGGATGCGCCACTTGCCGAGCAGGCGGAAATTGAAGGCATGTTTACCCATCTAGAGCAAGTTGCCCAGCAG
The DNA here is from genome assembly GCA_049613705.1 of Pseudomonadales bacterium. Classification (GTDB taxonomy): domain Bacteria; phylum Pseudomonadota; class Gammaproteobacteria; order Pseudomonadales; family Balneatricaceae; genus Rs1. Next base: position 8,137 of record JBMZCU010000033.1, read on the forward strand.
ACAGGGTTCCTTGATCCGGACAATCCTCGTCAATTGATGACGCGCTTGCGTCGCCTGATGTTGCGTGCAATGCCCGACAAAATCGAAGTCAATATTATTCGCGGCCTGTTAACCAGTGTTGTTAAGTCGCTCAAGAAGTAAAAGAGGTTAATCTGAAATGAAACTGCCTATCTATCTCGATTATGCAGCAAGTACGCCAGTCGACCCCCGAGTTGCCGAAAAAATGGTGGCTTGTTTGACGATGGACGGTAACTTTGCCAATCCGGCGTCTCGCTCCCATGTCTATGGTTGGCGTGCTGAGGAGGCTGTGGAAAAAGCGCGTCGACAAGTGGCTGACTTAGTGGGGGCTAAGCCAAATGCAATTGTTTGGACATCCGGCGCTACAGAGTCTAATAATCTGGCGATTAAGGGCCTAGCGCAGCAAAGAGAGGCTCTGGGTCGGCATATCATAACCTCGAGTGTCGAGCACAAAGCGGTCATTGATACGTGTAAACAGCTCGAGGAAGAGGGGTTTAGTGTTACTTATCTGCGTCCGGGAAACGATGGCCGTGTCAGTGTGGAGCAGTTGTCCCAAGCGCTGCGTGAAGATACGATTTTGGTCTCGCTGATGCACGTAAACAACGAAATAGGCACTGTTAATGACATTGAGACGCTAGGTGCGCTGTGTGCTAGCAAAGAGATCGCTTTTCATGTCGATGCGGCGCAAAGTGTCGGTAAGTTGCCGATTGATTTGTCGCGGCTGCCTGTCGATATGATGTCTTTTTGCGCACACAAGATATATGGGCCTAAAGGTGTTGGTGCCCTCTATGTAAAGCAAAAGCCAAGAGTGCGTATACACGCGCAAATCCACGGTGGTGGCCACGAGCGGGGAATGCGCTCGGGCACGCTTGCCACGCATCAGTTAGTCGGCATGGGCGAGTCCTTCGAGATTGCCGGGCGTGAGATGCAAGCAGATCACGATAGGCTCGAGCAGTTACGCGATCAGTTTTTGCGGCATTTGGAGTCGTTAGGCGCGAATGTGAATGGTGGTCTGGAGAACCGTTTGCCAGGTAATCTAAATATGTGTTTTGGAGAGCTTGATGGAGAGATGTTGATGCTCTCTCTGAAAGACTTGGCTCTATCGACGGGTTCCGCGTGTACTTCAGCGAGCTTGGAGCCCTCTTACGTGCTCAAAGAGATTGGTTTGAGTGATGCGCAAGCGCATGGGTCGCTGCGCTTGTCGCTAGGTCGATTTAGCTCGAGCGAAGAGGTGGATTATGCAGCACAAAAGATTATTGAGGTGGTGACTAAGTTGCGTACGCTCTAAAAGGGTGATGCCTGGGGCCTTGTGCTGCATGATGGCGCAGGTGCAGGCGACAAAAGTGTTCCAGGCGGTGGTCATCATGCCGCTGTCTGGCGTATAATGCGGTGTTTTTTTACAAAGAAAATTCACGTAATTAATTTATCTATCAAAATAGGAAAAGAATCATGGCAATTGAGCGCACGCTTTCAATCATCAAACCAGATGCGGTAGCGAAAAACGTAATCGGCGAAATCCTATCGCGTTTTGAGAAGGCGAACCTAAAAGTTGTTGAAATGCAGCTAAAGAGCTTGAGCAAAGAAGAAGCTGAAGGCTTCTACGCTGAGCACAGCGAGCGTCCATTCTTCGGCGACCTCGTTGCTTTCATGACATCTGGCCCTGTTGTGGTACAGGTGCTTGAAGGTGAAAACGCCGTTTTGGCAAACCGTGACCTGATGGGTGCAACAAACCCTAAAGAAGCAGCTGAAGGCACTATCCGTCGTGACTTCGCTGAGTCAATTGACGCAAATGCCGTTCACGGTTCTGACTCTGTAGCTTCTGCAGAGCGCGAAATTGCTTACTTCTTCGGCAAGTAAGTAATACGGTGCGGGAGCGAGCTCCCGCACTCGATCTATTCAAGAGAAATACCCGATGACAGATACACCCGCCAAGACCAACCTGTTAGGTCTATCCCTTCCTCAGCTTCAAGATTACTTCCGCACCATTGGCGAAAAACCCTTTCGCGCGACTCAAGTGATGAAGTGGCTACACCAATACGGCGTTGATAGCTTTGATGATATGAGCAATATCAGTAAGTCACTGCGCGAAAAGCTCAATGCTGAAGCTGAAATACGTGAACCCGAAGTGGTCTCTCAGGATATTTCTAAAGACGGAACGCGCAAGTGGGTTATTCGTGTTGACGGTGGTTCTTGTGTCGAAACTGTGCTGATACCAGAGGGTGATCGCGGTACGCTATGTATTTCATCTCAAGTGGGATGCTCGCTCAACTGCAGTTTCTGCTCTACAGGAAAACAAGGGTTTAACCGCAATTTATCGGCCGCTGAGATTATCGGTCAGGTGAGAATTGCGATTAAGTCATTTGGGGCGATGGACCCGGCCAATACACGCGTAGTTACAAATGTCGTGTTGATGGGCATGGGTGAGCCGCTGATGAATTTTGAACGAGTGGTCAGTGCTATTTCACTGATGATGGACGACAACGCATACGGTTTGTCGAAGCGTCGCGTTACGCTCAGTACAGCTGGTGTTGTGCCCGCCATCGATAAGCTTGGTGAAGTGACTGATGTGTCTTTGGCTATATCGCTGCACGCGCCAAATGATGCGCTGCGCGATGTGCTGGTGCCGATCAATAAAAAATACAATATCGAGCAGCTCTTCGCAGCTTGTAATCGCTATTTGGATAAGCTCAATGATAAGCGTGTGATTACCATTGAGTACACGATGATGGCAGGTGTTAATGATTTGCCCGAACATGCGCGCGAGCTGGCTAAGTTGCTTAAAAAGTTACCGTGCAAATTAAATTTAATACCCTTTAACCCTTTTCCAAATTCTGGGTATGAGCGCCCGAGTGCTAAAGCGATTGACTACTTCAAGGACGCGATGCACCGCGCAGGTGTGCGTACGACTGTTAGACGTACCCGTGGGGATGAAATCGATGCGGCCTGTGGACAGTTAGTGGGTATGGTTGAAGATAAGACGCGCCGTTCCAGCAAGCTAATCCCTGTGGTGCAACAGGCTGGCGGCTGAGACGCTATCAGATAAAAGGATATTGTCAGTGAAAAAACTCCCTCGGCTCTTTACGTATTTAGCGCTAGTAGTGATCCTAGCCGGCTGTGCAATAGGGGCCGCAGACCCAAATCAAAAGCCGCCGCGAGAGCAGGCTAAAGAGTATACAGACGCGGGTGCTGGGCTGTTTGCCGAGGGAGACAATATCAACGCAAAGCGCTGGCTGCGTGAAGCGATTAAACTCGACAGTAGCTATGGGCGTGCCTACGCTGTACTGGCGCGAGTTTTTCAAACAGAAAAAGAAACCGAATTAGCGCGCGAGTACTTTTTACGCGCTATAAAAGAAGAGCCCAAATCAGCGATTTCGCGCAATATGTATGGCGCTTTTCTCTTTTCACAGCAGGAGTTTTCTGCGGCGTGTAAACAGTTAGAACTCGCCAGCGATGATCCTTTTTACCCTTTTCGCGCACGTGTCTTTGAGAACTTAGGCCGCTGTTATTTGGCCCTTGATCAAACTGAAAAAGCCGATCAAGCGTTTGAGCGCTCCGCAAACTTGGGCGGTAGGAGTACCTATTTGCTGCTCGTTCAAGTACGTAAACATATGCGTCAAGATGAAGTGTTTAAAGCGAATAAAGTGTACGCCGAGTTTCTAGATTTAGTCAGTATCAATCGCGCTCAGCACAGCGCTGATAGTTTAATCCTAGGCATTGAATTGGCTCGTAAAACTGGTAATCTGCAGGACGTGGTAACTTATTCCCTGCTATTGGAAAATCTATTCCCTAATAATTATAAAGCCTACAAGGAGTCGACCCAGTGAGTGGTACGCCTGAAGAAATTGCTGTAACAGAAACAAGAGAGACTCCAGGTAGCCGCTTGGCACAAGCGCGAGAAGCGCAAGGTTTGACTGCAAAAGCTGTCGCTGATGAGCTTAACCTTCCTCGCAACTATATAATGTGGATCGAAGAGGAAGCTTATGAGAAGCTCCCGAGCATGGTTTTTTGCCGTGGTTATATTCGCGCCTATGCAAAGGTAGTCAAAGAGGATGGTGAGGCATTGGTTGCAATGCTCACAGGTGATCAGCAAGGCACGGGGAGCAAAGGTAACCTCAAAACAGTGACCAAGATTGAAGCACAGGTCAAGGTGGGTGATCCTGTGATGAAGTGGCCGACGATTCTTATCGTGATCGGGATCGCCGCTGCAGTGTTTTGGTGGTGGCAAACACAGTATGGTTTGAATGAATCTGTCGCCGTTGTCGATGAGCCTGTCGCCGTAGAGACTGCTGACGGTAATGAGCTTGTCTTGCCGTCACTCAACGATGCGCAACCTAGTGATGTAGTCGATGTGGCGCTCTCGTCCACGGCCGTGACAGAGGATGCACCTGTAGCGCCATTGGCTGAAGAGGTGAGCGATTCTCAGCTCAAAAGTAATGTTGATAATGCAGCACCTGCTGTCGAAGTGCCAGCTGCTGTTAGCACCGGAGGCAGTGTAGAACTGCCACTGAGCCTTGAAGATGTACAGCCTATTATTGAGGAGGCAGGTACCGAGCAGTTAGCACAAGTTGTCGCAGCGATAGAGCCGGCAGCGCAAGCGCTTCCTGAGGTAGTTGAGGATGTGGCGCCAATTGTGACGCCAGCAATAACCGCGCTAGATGTTCGTTTTAGTGACGAGTGCTGGGTGACGGTTAGAGACAGTACAGGGAAGACATTATTCAATGGCTTAAAGGTCGCCGGTGAAACACTCTCGATCACTGGGCAGGAGCCATTGCGTGTTTCTATCGGCCGAGTTGACTCCGTTGTTCAGCTTAGCTATGCAGGCCGCGCTATCGATTTGCAGCAAGTGACGCGCAACAACATCGCCAATTTCAATTTACCTCTTTAATTTATCGGGTCTAGTACATTGTCAAAAATACAAGCTATTCGTGGTATGAATGATTTGCTGCCAGAGCAGGCATCGATCTGGCAATACCTCGAGTCCAAATATCAAGGCGTAGCCGCCAGTTATGGTTACGGTGAGATCCGCACGCCGATCGTTGAACAGACAGAACTTTTTAAGCGCTCTATCGGTGAAGTCACAGATATCATCGAAAAAGAGATGTACACCCTTAGCGATCGCAACGGTGAGAGTTTGGCACTGCGTCCCGAGGGAACGGCAAGCATTGTACGCGCCGCGCAAGAGCACGGCTTGCTGTACAATCAAACCCAGCGTTTTTGGTATCGCGGTGCTATGTTCCGCTATGAAAAGCCGCAGAAGGGGCGCTACCGTCAATTCCATCAGATGGGAATTGAGACCTTTGGCATGGCTCAGCCTGATATCGACGCTGAGGTGATCCTGTTTTGTGCGGCGCTGTGGCGTGCACTTGGAATTGCAGAGGTGCTGACACTAGAGCTTAACTCTTTGGGTAACCCAGAGGACCGTGCCAACTACCGCCAAGCCCTTGTCGACTATCTTGAACAACGTGTTGACCAACTGGACGAGGACAGCAAAAAGCGTTTATCGACAAACCCTCTGCGTATTCTCGACAGCAAAGACCAAAATACCCAAGCACTCCTCAACGACGCGCCTAAACTGAGTGACTATCTCAGTGAAGATGCGAGTGCACACTTCGCCAAATTGCGCCAAATTTTAGATGCCGCTGGTGTGGCTTACGTAGTGAATGAGCGGTTAGTGCGGGGGCTGGATTACTACAGCAAAACAGTTTTTGAATGGACGACAGATAAGCTAGGTGCGCAGGGGACTGTCTGCGCCGGTGGTCGCTATGATGGCTTGGTTGAGCAATTGGGTGGTAAACCGACACCCGGTGTTGGTATGGCAATGGGCGTGGAGCGCTTAATTCTGTTGCTCCAAACTCTAGATGTGCTGCCCGCCTCCCTTAATCAAAGTTTTGATCTATACCTGGCAGCACAGGATAAAGGTTTGGAGCTTGAGGTCATGCAAGTGGCGGAGCAATTGCGTGAAGCGCTGCCAGCTATGCGCATTAAAACGCATTGTAGCGGGCTTAAAAATATACTAAATAAGGCCAAGCAGACTGGGGCGGCAAATGTTGTGCTGCTCGAGCGAAAAGAATCACTGAAAGTGTCTGTTTGGCAGGGCGAAGAAGTGACGCGTGAGTTAAGCGTCGAGCAACTGATTGAGATGTTGGCCGCACAGTAGCGGTCCGATTGACTAGGAGTAAGAAGTGACAGAGTTACGCACCGAAGAAGAACAAATTGCCGCAATCAAGGATTGGTGGAAAGAGAACGGTAAGTCAATCATCATCGCCGTCGTCGTGGCCCTCGGTGCTGTCTACGGTTGGAAAGCCTGGCAGCAAAAGCAGCTCGATGACAGTGAGGCGGCCTCTATGATGTACCAGCAGTTACTGGACGCGGCTGTGCCGGCTGCCACCACTGGTGGTGCGGAAGATCTAGCGACAACTAAGCATCTCTCGGCACAGTTGAAGTCTGAATTTGGCGGAACAGAGTATGCACAGCTTGGGGCGCTAATGAGTGCGAAAGTAGCCTTTAGTGCAGCAGATTACTCGGCGGTGAGCAGTGAGTTGGACTGGGTGATTGCAAGTGATGCGAACAAGTTGATTAAAGCGATTGCCGGCATTCGCAAGGCCCAGCTGGCGCTTGAGCAAAGTGAGTTCGACAGCGCAATAAAGCAGCTTCAAGATATTGCTGAGCCGTCACTGGTGGCTCAAGTGCAGGAGCTGCTCGGCGATGTATACATTGCAAAAGGTGATCGAACAGCCGCGCGCGCAGCATACGAAAAAGCGTTTGCAGCAGGGCAGAGCACAGAGGGCTCAGTGCTCTCGATGAAGCTCGGTGATTTGGCAGTTGAGGAAGGCTAAATGATTAAACATATAGGGAAGTTTTTGACGGTCGCGGCACTCGGTGCTGTGCTTGTCGGTTGTGGTAGCTCTGTCGAAGAGGTAGAGCCCAATCCGTTAGTCAAGTTTAATGCTGAACGTAGTATCAAGCAGTTGTGGTCACGCGATATCGGCTCAAACTTGGGTGATAAATACCACCAGTTGATGCCGAGTATTAGTGCAGATGCGATTTTTGCCACAGATGCTGATGGTGTGGTCTCCAGCTACACCTTGAGTGATGGCAAGTTGCGTTGGAAACGTGATCTAGATACACAAATTATCGGTGGTGTTGGAAGCTCAAGCCAAGTGTCCGTTGTGACAACTCTTAACGGTGACGCGATTGCGCTGGATAGCCAAAACGGTGACGTTCTGTGGCAAGTGCCTGTAGGTGGCGAAGTTGTCTCGCAGCCCCAGTTGAACAATGAGATTGTGGTACTGCAGTTAGTCAGTGGCGATATAGTCGCGCTCGAAGTAAGCAGTGGTGAACAGCGCTGGGTCTACAGTGCGCAACAGCCAGCCTTGACACTGCGTGGCAACGGCGCACCACTGGTGGCTTATGATGCGACGCTTGCAGGGCTAGATAGTGGCCGTTTTGTAGCTTTAGACAACCTCAGTGGTGATGTGCTTTGGCAAAAGCGTGTCAATATCCCGCAGGGCAAGTCTGATATTGAGCGCCTCACTGATCTGGATGGACGCCCGATACTTTATCAAAACATCATTTACATTTCAGGGTATCGTGGTGAGCTTGTTGCCCTCAACCCATTTAATGCTGAGATTCTATGGCGTAAGCCCTATTCAAGTTACCGTGGCTTAGCGGGGGGGAATAACAGTATTTACCTCAGCGAGGCGGGTGACATTGTCGTCGCTATCGATGTACAAACCGCCTCTGAAATGTGGCGCCAAGATCAGTTATTAAACCGCAAACTTACTTCACCAGCAGTGCTGGGTAAGCAGATTGTCGTCGGTGACCAGCAGGGTTATTTACACTTCATGAGCCCTGAAGATGGCCGTTTTGTAGCGCGTTACAAAATTGGCTCGCCGGTGCTTGGTGATATGCTTGTCCGCGATAATGTGCTCTATGTCTTGAGCAATAGCGGCCGTTTGAGTGCCTTGGCCTTTAAACAGTAGCACGGCACGCTTAACGCAGCCCGATTGGTGATACAATAGGGCTGCACCAATAATAGTTCGCACAATGCGGGCTATTTTTATTTTGAGATCTTTAAAATGTTACCTGTAATTGCACTAGTTGGTCGGCCTAATGTGGGTAAGTCGACACTCTTTAACCGCTTGACGAAAACCCGTGATGCACTTGTGGCTGATATGCCAGGGGTGACACGTGATCGCAAGTACGGCGAGGGACGCAGTGGCGAACACAGTTTCATCGTGGTCGATACCGGCGGGATATCCGGCGGCGAGCAGGGCATTGATTTTGAAATGGCACAGCAGTCACTGCATGCCGTCGATGAAGCCGATATTGTTCTCTTTATGGTCGATGGCCGCGCGGGTTTCAACCCGGGCGATCAGCAGATCGCTGATTACTTGCGTAAGAGTGGTAAAACAATCCACTTGGTCGTCAACAAAACAGATGGCATCGATCCGGATGTCGCCTTAGGTGATTTTCACGCAATGGGCTTTGGTGAACCACTGCCAATAGCTGCGTCACAGAACCGCGGCGTAACACTCTTGATTGAGTATGTGTTAGAGCCCTACCCTGAATCTATTCAAGATGAAGATCATCACTTAGGCAAAGGTGTTCGCATTGCGATTGTCGGTCGTCCCAATGTCGGTAAGTCGACATTGGTAAACCGTTTGATGGGAGAAGAGCGGGTTATCGCATTCGATGAGCCGGGGACGACACGAGACAGTATTTATATTCCCTACGAGCGAAACGGTCAGCCTTATACCTTGATCGATACTGCAGGTATGCGCCGTCGTCGCAACGTCAACGAAGCGGTAGAAAAATTCTCGATTATTAAAACCTTGCAAGCCATTAACGATGCCAATGTTGTGGTCTTGGTAATCGATGCGCGCCAAGGTGTAACCGAGCAGGATTTGCATATGCTTGGTTTCGTTATGGACACCGGGCGCTCACTCGTCATTACCCTCAATAAATGGGATAACATGACGGTTGAGGATCGCAACAGTGTCAAAGAGCAAATTCAGCGCAAGTTGGATTTTGCCAGTTTTGCACGTTTTCATTTCATCTCCGCGTTACACGGTACAGGTGTCGGTGAAATGTATGAGTCGATTGATGAGG
>JBMZCU010000034.1:0-17074 GCA_049613705.1 Pseudomonadales bacterium
GCACTGATGTTACATTTCACCCAAGCCGCCGAGCGAATGACCCGGCTGCAGTGGTCAGGCGTTTTACTGGCTTTTAGCGGTATTGCCGCCACTTTTTTACTGCGCGACAGCACTCAAAACACAACAGCGCCCAATATGTTGTGGGGAGACTTTCTCGCTCTGCTCTCAGGGTTTTGCTGGGCTTGTGCCACGGTCACTGTGCGCAACTCTAAACTCAACACCGTTCCCGCCGCACAAACACTGCTTGTACAAGTTGTCACTTGTACTGTGATCCTCAGCACCGCTTCGCTCATGACATCCCAACTGACATTTAACATGACTGCCATCGTCACGGCCAGTTTGCTCTATCAGGGGTTGATCGTGTGCAGTGCCAGTTTCCTCACTTGGTTTTGGCTACTGCGCCAGTACCCTGCTGCACAGCTTGGAGTCTTCGCGTTTATGACGCCCATGTTTGGAATTATCTTCGGCATGTGGCTTCTCGATGAGCCACTGGAACAGAGCTTTTTAGCAGGTTCTGCGCTTGTCATGCTCGGCATCACACTGGTGACTCTAAAACCGAGCGCGATTGCCAAGCTGTTCTCGCGCCGCGCGCGCAAACCAAGCGAGGAAAAATGCCCCTAGGCCAGCAGCCTCGCTGTGCCATAAAACCGTACTGATACTGCGCCACTCTAGCGTATGCCTCCCCCGCTAGAGCTCATTTAATTATTAATATAAAATGAACAAAACATCGACTAGGGGAACAGCTATGACACTGCTCGTACGCATCTCACTTCTGTGGCTGGGCTATACCTTGCTATACACCCAGCTTGCTGCGGCAACTGAATTGCGCGTCGCTGTTCCTTACTCTATGCCGCCCTATGCTTCAACAGACACCAAATCTGGCATTGTTGTCGATATCATCGCCCACACCTTACAGCGCACCGGCCACCAAAGTCGCTTCGACTTTCTGCCTAACAACCGGCTCAGCAGCGCTTTTGAGCGCGGTACTTACGATGTGAGCTTCGGCATCCCCGTCACCTTAGATAGCGAACAGGTCTACTTTTCCGACGCCTTGCTCAATTTTGAGAATATGGCGATTAGCCTCTCCAGCAGCGCGTTCACTATCGAGCGTATAGACGATCTGGCAGGTAAACGCATTATCGCTTTTCGCAACGCCGCCAAATTTTTGGGCCCTGCTTTTTCAAAATTAGTCCACGCCAACCCGCAGTACGCTGAAGTGACTAAACAGCAAGTCCAGTTACAGTTACTGCTCAAAGGTCGAACCGATGTGGTCATCATGGAGCGCCGCATCTTCCGCTATTTTGCAAAAGCACTGGGCACTCGCCAATTACAAGGGCAGCGCTTTGTCGAGCACCCCCTTTTCGACATCAAAGAGCGGCTCTGCGCTTTTCGCGATAAAGCATTGCGCGACAAGTTCGATCTCGCCCTGGCTGACTTCAAAAAAACGCCAAAGTACTCTCAACTTCTCAACCACTGAGTGGGCCCCTATCTTTTCTCCAAAGCGGGGCTTTTAAACCTCAGTACTCAGCCACTAGACTCGTTACACCTTCACAGTAAAGTACGAGGATCCTATGTCATTCACCATCGCCGCCCCCACACAGGCAGACAGAACGCAGTGGCAAGCGCTCTATCAACTCTATGCTGATTTTTATGCCGTGCCTATGAGCACATCCACGTTAGACACCGTCTGGCATTGGATCCACGCGACTGATCAAGCCTTTTACTGCCTCATTGCTAAAAACGCAGAAGGCGAAGCATTGGGCCTGATGCACTACCGCGAAATGCCCTCACCGCTGCGCGGTGCCAAGGTTGGCTTTTTAGACGACCTCTTTATATCACCGCAGGCCCGTGGCAACGGCTTAGTACAGCAGATGTTCGCTGCGCTAGAGCAAGCGTCCGTGCGCCACGGCTGGCCGCTGGTGCGCTGGATCACGGCTGATGACAACTACCGCGCCCGCGCCGTCTATGACAGCGTCGCGCAAAAGACACACTGGCTGACGTATCAATTAGAAGTGACCCACAAATAACACAAACAGCTTGCCAGCAGTGCCAAGCGTAAAAGGAAAATGCTGCTTTCCTTTTACGCACGTCAAGGCACAACATAGCGCTATAGCCAACTACCTAAGTATCAATATGCGCTAGATAACAGCCCACGTTTCAGCACCTGCTCTATACGCATCAAACAAGCGTTCTAGTCGTTCACTTGCATTCCACATACCAGCTGCTAAATTCTCCTTAGATTTTTTGAGGAAATTTATGAACTTAAGACATGTCACCGCAGCATTCGCACTGTTCGTTGCAAGCTATCTGCCCACTCAAGCGACAGCGGGAGAAACACTAAAAATTGCAACAGAGGGCGCTTACGCCCCTTTCAACATGACAAATGCCAAAGGCCATTTGATTGGCTTCGATGTCGATATTGCCAACGCCTTGTGCGTGCAAATGCAAGTACAGTGTGAAATTGTGCAACAGGACTGGCAAGGTATCATTCCCGCTCTCAACGCCGGCGCATTCGACGCCATCGTCGCCTCTATGTCGATCACCGAAGCACGCCTTAAAGAAGTGGATTTTACTCATCCGTACTACAGCAATAGGCTCGCGTTTGTCGCCGCCAAAGCCGATGAGTTCGCCACTGACAACAACAGCCTCCAAGGAAAGGCACTCGGCGCACAACGCGATACTATTGCCGGTAATTATCTGGAGCGCGAGCTGGGGAAAGTCGTCGACGTCAAACTTTACGACACCCAGCAAGAAGCCTATGCACAGCTCGTCACCGGTCAACTCGACGGCTTAGTCTCGGATAAACTGCCCGCCTACGATTGGATAAATAGCGCCGCCGGCAGCGCCTTTGAATTTAAAGGTAAGCCGATCGAAAGCAAAACGTTAGATCAGATAGCCATTGCAGTACGCAAAAGTGATACAGCGCTCAAAGAGAGGTTCAATACAGCGATCGAGGCGATAGTCAGCAACGGCACTTACGCCAGAATCAACGCTAGGTACTTCCCCTTTTCAATCTACTGATAGAAGGGGCGCAGCCACTGTGCCGGTAATTCGCGACCTGCCAAACTGATACTAAAAGCCCCGTCCTTCATACTGAGTGCTAGTTCACCAGCTCCCGTTTCACTGACTAGGCGCCCAGCTTCACAACGTAGCACCCCCTGCTTTTTCCAGCCAAATGTGCTGAGTTCTTGTACCAGACGACCGTGTAACTGCCAACTTGCACCTTGTACTTGCACACAGCCACGGCGGTCAAAACTCGCGCGACTAAAGCGCAGTGCGACACCAGGCTCGCCTTTATACTGTACAGCACCACGCCCTTTTGCCAGCAGGGTCTGCCCATCGTCACTCGAGGCGAGCGCACTCACTTCCAAGTGTTCACCACGTGCTTGAAACTGCCAGTTAAGTGGCCAGCGCCACTGCCAATCCAGCTGTGATAGATGCAACTGACTAAACTGTAGTTGATAGACACTGCCGCGCCACAAGCTCCCTTCAACCTGCTGCCATTGCCAGGCAGGTCCCATTGCACTGGTTACTAGCCAACCCGGAGAGAAAACCACTAACCACAACAAATAACTAAACGCGGCAGTCGCGCCTAAACCCAGTTTCGACATAACCTCACCCCGCGCGTACAAATTCTAGATTAACTTTCAGATAGCCGGGCTCTAATTGTTCAAGCTGTAGTCCTTGCAGTGACACAGGTAGATCTCGCAGCAGTGCAAGCCACTGCCAAAAGGCCGGTTCCGCCGCGCTGACCAAGATTTGCCAATTATTCTTCGAGGTGTTGAATTTAATCACCTCGAGCGAGCTACCAGCGAGTGTGTTACGCAATTGCTGCTCCACGTCACTTGTGCTGTGGCGCTGTGCAGCACCAATCAGCGCCGCTTTGCGCTCCAATTGCTGTAGTACATCGAGCTGTAAGCTGTGCGCCCGCTGCAACTGTCGGTACTCCTGCCAGAAAGGCTTTAGTATTAAGGCCAGTGCAAGCAGTGCTATTACCACTGCAAGCACTTTCATCCGCATGCGCGCTGCGCCGTCCAACTGTTGCCACAAATTATCGAGTTGCAAAAGGAGCCTCCACATTGAGCGTTTGCTTTGCAGCGTGCCACTGTACGCGATAGTCAGCAGACTCTAGAGAATTGACCAGCGCCAAGACATCAACATTGGCACCTGCAGCGAGTTCAACCTCAAGGGCATCACGCACGAGTGCAACCTTGCGTAACTGGTGCTGAGGCAGCAGAGTAAAGAGCCGCGATAACGCGCTGAGCTGATCATCTAGCGTATCGACATCACGCTGTTTTACCTGTGAAAGCTGACGGGCCAAATCAACAGCCAGTAGGCCGCTGAATTGAGGGTATTGCTGCAGCTGAGCTTGATACTGCTGCTGCGAGCGCGCATGATCTTCACGTAATTGCTCGAGTGACAGCCAACCACTGACCAACAACAAACCCATGGTAAATACCGCTATCGCAGCTGTTCTCAATGCACCTGCATTAAGCACTTTAGGTCTTTGTCGCAACTTGCGCGGCAGTATTCCCGCATCACCGTCCCAGTTATTGGCTAACCAGAGCTGCACATTTTCCACTGCACTGTGCAACGAGAGCTCACCGAACTGGCGCCAGGGCTGTTGCAATCTATCCTCTAGCCCCCAGCACTCTACACGCGAACGGCCAAACTCAGCCGCAGCTTCTGCCGTGAGGGCCGCAGGTAGAGCCGCCCCCACCGCATCGTCGCGCAACATCAATACCCGCTCGCCGTGCTGAAGCAAGGCACTGCAGCCAGCTTCAACACGCAGCAGCCAAGCATCAGGTACGAGTGCACACAGATTGATATCCAACGCCGCCAAGTCATCCATCCAGCCATCGAGTAATGCCTGGTCCAAGAGAGCAATCGTTCGCCCGCCCTCTCCAGCTTCGCGGTCATAACAGTACTGGGATTCTATATCACGCAATAAATGAGGCTCGATCAGCCAAGGCAAACTCTGTGCCTTGGCACCCTTTGGCGGCACCACGCGCTCTAACAACACCCACTCTGTAGCCACTACAAGCACTGCTGGCGTCTCGCGTAACGGTACCGGTATGCTCAAAGCACGCAACGCCGATGCGCTGCCTGATTGCACTAACCTTCTGCTCTGCCGGTCCAGCGCCAACCAGTGGGCTCCGACATCGTCTAAAAAAATAAATAGCTGTGACACCGCACAAACTCCTATTGAGGCCGCCTCTGTGATAACCGAAAACAGGCATCACGGGATCACTCACAAAGCCCCGTAAATTCTTCGATAAACCTTGGCAGGTCCCTCACGTGGCACCTGCACGTAACTGCGTAAAAACTCGCGCCGCCCCTCAAGGACAACATCTACATCCACTTCAAACCAGTAACTGCGCAGTAACAACTGCTGCTGCAACAGTGCGCGCTGCGCATCACTCAACGACGCTTGCGCCAACAGTGACGGCAAAAAGTCCTGTTGCGCTGCATAGCCATTAGCTGGCCGATTGCGGATAAACTCCCGCGCACTGGCCACACTCAATTGACCGAAGAACAACCCAGCCAACTGCACCGCCTGCGCCTCTTGCAAGGTGTTAACGTTCACACTGGGCAGCGCTCGGCTCGGCCTTGTGCAAAACAGTGCGCTATCCATAACACGCTGCACCGCAGGCAGTTGCCACAACAGCATCTCAGACAGATCACCAAAGGCGCTGTCTGGGGTGTAAAACGGCTTTGCATAAAGCTGGTAGTCAGCGCTCTCAGCTCCCTGCGCACCAGCTAACTGAATATCTTGATCGATCCAGTCCAAAGTTCGCTCCAATACTTTATCGGCGTCAGCCACCAAGGTATTGCTCAGCGATAACACGCTCAAAAACTGCTGCATAACCAAGGTGCGTTGAACACTGGCCACTCCCGCAGCACTCATTTCACGACCGTAGGTCAACCCGTTTAAGTTGAAACAGTTTTGCGCATCTCGCACTCGACCGCTAACTTGCCCCCCCTCAATGGGGTAAGTGTTATCAGCACTGGCCCACCACTGCTTCAAGTGAGTGGTATCCTGCTCAGCTTGGCGACGCAGCGCCACAATCGCCAATGCCTCTGCACCGTGCGCAAACTCCCTGGCCTGTTGTTTACTCTGCGCCCCTTGATAGAGCTGCCAGCTAAAACTGAAGAACTGCTGATTGAACACCAATAAGGTCGCCATCGCCGACACCAGCAACATAGCGAAAATCAGTGCCGCTCCACGCTGCCCTGTGCCCCCAGCCGTCACAATGCGTGCTCCGGCAAGGTAAAACGCGCGCTGACCCTACGCTCTGAGTCGGCGAAGACCAATTCGAGCGCTGCAGCCCTGGGGTTGTCTTCACGGCTAGGCAACTCGCTGCGCCATTGCCCCCGGTACCAAAATTGCCAGCGCCAGCTCTGGACTCCCTGTAGCAAAGCGCCGAATTCAAGGGCATCCTCTACGGCCGGATCCAACACACTGGACGAGGCGCGCTCAATAGCCCCGTCATGCAAGCGCCAAACCACTCTTTGCAGGCGAGGACGCAAGTGTTCACCAGACCACTCTAGTTGCCCTGCGCTAAACCAGCTCAAGGTGTGTTCTGCACCGTTTAAAAAATCACTCTGCAGCGCACTGCCAAAGCTCTCTTTACGCGCACGCCACACCGTTTGCGAAAGATCGCGCTGCAAAAGTTGCCAAAACAAGTG
The DNA here is from genome assembly GCA_049613705.1 of Pseudomonadales bacterium. Taxonomy (GTDB): domain Bacteria; phylum Pseudomonadota; class Gammaproteobacteria; order Pseudomonadales; family Balneatricaceae; genus Rs1. Next base: position 6,691 of record JBMZCU010000034.1, read on the forward strand.
TAAGTTCTGCTCTTCACCGGCGCGCTCGCGCTGAAGTTGCGCTTGGCGTGTGGTCTGATCCAGCATCAGCGCAGCGGTAACGGCCAATAGCGCAAACAGAGCCAGTGCCAGCAGCACTTCTATCAGCGTAAAACCTCGCTGAGACACTCCACGGCAAGCGTTACTCTGCATTGCCAATAAACCCACTGATTCGCTGTACCAACTGCCCTTCAACAGCATCAAAGACCTCGACATCGAGACGCTTAATCGCCAACTCAGAGAGCTGACTCACTTCCAGCTCCCAGCGAAAGTCGTAGTCCATCTGCCGCGCTTGCCCCTTGGCACTCTTAACGCTTGCAAAGCCGATCAAGCGCGCATCCACAAGCACATTATTGGCCGTCAATTGGGCCAGTTGGCGCTGTTGCAGGCGCTGAATATCAGCGTTGAGCTGGCTGTTATACCCCTGTATTCCTACCCCCAGCAGTGCAACAATTGCAGTCGCGACCAACACTTCGAGTAACGACATCCCCTTTTGCACGCGCTTAATCCTCAATCGCCACACGGTAGTTAAGCCCGCGCAATTTCCAACGCTGCCCCTGGATAGCGAGACTGAAATCAATCAGCGTGCCATCGCTCATAACAAGTATCTGGGGCGCGGGCTGAGCCGTAAACTGCTCACCTAATTGACGATGTTCACCCGATGTCGTCAGCTGCCACTGCGTGTCATCGTCGAGCGCGGGAAACACCAACAGCTCATCTTGCAGAGGCTGCCAAGTACCTGCGTGATAGCGCAAGTAGCGCCCATCGCGTGCATTAAACTCCAGCGCTAAAACCTGTTGGTCTCGCAGCGCCAACTGCTGCAAGTAGCGAAACTGTTGCAGTAGTGTGTCCGCCGTTGCACGCTGTGAGCTGCCACCGACACTCCACACCACCAAAGTGCTCGCCAGTGCCAGCACTGTCATTGCCAGCATGACTTCAAGCAAGGTGAAGCCGCGCTGAAGATCGCTCGGTTCCGATCTGTGGTAACGATTACTCACGACCTAGCGCTTAAGGCCTGCCGATATCGGCGTCGTAACCCTCGCCGCCCTCAGTGCCATCTGCGCCGAGGGAATAGACGGCAAACTTGCCGTTTGCTGCCGGGTAGCGATACTGATAGGGGCCGCCCCAAGGATCATTTGCCAGCGCGTCGATATACCCCTCCTGGCGATAGTTCTTCGCCTTTGGACCTATGCTCGGCGCACTGACCAATGCCTGTAATCCCTGCTCGGTAGTGGGATAGCGGAAATTGTCTAATTTGTACATTTTCAATGCACTGCCCAGTGCTGCAATATCTGCACGCGCCTTCTGCACCATCGCTTTATCCTGATTACCCAACACACTTGGCGCCACCAGCGCGACCAACAGCCCTAGAATGACGATAACCACCATAATCTCGAGCAGTGTAAAACCTGCTTCTCTGCGCTCTCTATTTCTCATAAGTTATCCTTTCCCTCTACTTACTTGCGCAGGCTATCCCCTGGATAACATGCGTTGTCATGTATCAATACGGCAATTACAGCCCGGCAAAACTGTTGAGTTGCATTACTGGCAATAGCACTGCCAGCACAATGGCAAACACCAACCCACCCATCAGCAGGATTAGTAACGGTTCGAGCAGCGCTAGCGTCGTGCTGACGCCTTCTTCCAGGCTCTGCTCTTGATGTTCAGCAACTTTTTGCAACAGCGGCGCCAAACCACCACTGCGCTCACCACTGGCCACCATCTGAATAAACACATCGGGAAACACACCTGTATCGAGCATGCTACGGGCCATGGGGCGCCCTTCACGCACGTTGGCACCCACCTCTAACACGGCTCTGTAGAGCACACTGTTAGTCATTGTTTTAGACGCCACCGCAAGCGCATCGAGCAGTGGTAAGCCGCTGGCGACGGTGATTGATAGCGTGCGTGAGAATCGCGCCATATCGTTTAGCTGCCAGACGCTCCCCAACAGAGGTAGGCGAAGACACTGACGGTCGCGCTTCAGCTGCAGGGCTCCGCGAGAGCTGTAGCGCCAAGCAAACCAGCACAACAGCGGAATCAACGGAAGTAGAAACCAGCTGTAGGCGAGGAAATCACTAAAGGCCATTACTGCGCGTGTCAGTAGCGGCAGCGCTATATCACGTGATTCAAACTGGCCGACGAGTTTAGGTACAACCCAGAGCATCATCCCGGTGATGACTGCACAGGAGACCAATATCAGCAGCGCAGGGTAAATTAGCGCCAATTGGACTTTTTGCGATATCTGCCGACTGCGCTCTTGGTAGTCCGCCAAGCGCACTAACACTTGATCAAGCCGGCCGCTGCGCTCGCCCACCGCGACCATGGCACAGAACAGCGGCGAGTAGTTGTGCGGCTGGCTGGCCAGAGCGCGCTGAAAGCTCTGCCCCTCGCGGAGCGCTCTGGCCAGCGCCAACAGGTCTTGGCGCGAGCGCTCGCTCTGTTTGTGTTGTGCCAAATTGCGCAGCGCTTCCTCGAGCGGAATACCTGCACTGACAAGTGTCGCCAGTTGACGCACGCGCTGCGGCAGCCCTCGCTGCTGTTGTACCTTTTCAAGGACCGCAATAGAGGGTTGTACGCTCTCACGCAGCTCGATAGGTTGAAGCGACTTCTCGCGCAGTGCATCGCGCGCAGCGCGAGCGCTAGCCGCCTCTATCTGCCCACTGCACTGCTCGCCGGCACTGTCGAGAGCCTTGTACTTAAAGCGCATGGTCCAACTCGCTACGCACACAGCGCTGCGCCTCGGCAAACGACGTATTACCACAGAGCACCTGCTCGGCGACACACTGCTGTAAGTTCTGGCGATCGCTCAACGCGCTGCGAATCTGCGCCTCGCTGGCGCACTCGATGAGTAAATCGCGCAGCTGACGGTCGACCAGCAGCATTTCATAGATACCGAGACGCCCGCGATATCCCGTCCCCTGGCACTGCTGACAACCGACAGCTACCTTGGCAGAGGAGCCCACAAGCTGCGGATTACCCAGTGCAGCTGCCTGCTCTTGGCTCAATGCGCGCTCAGTTGCACAGTGAGAACAGAGCTTGCGCACAAGGCGCTGCGCGATCACTCCGCGCAATGTCGATGCCAGTAGCCAGGGCTCAGCGCCCATGTTTTGCAACCGACCGACAGCCCCCAGTGCATCATTGGTATGCAGTGTCGATAACACCAGGTGCCCAGTCAAACTCGCCTGCACCGCCACACTGACCGTGTCCTGATCGCGAATCTCACCGACCATTACTACATCGGGATCTTGACGCAGAATAGAGCGCAGCCCCCGGGCAAACGTCATGTCTGTCTTGTGGTTAATCTGTGTTTGACCGATACCGTCAATGGTGTATTCAATGGGGTCTTCTACAGTCAATATATTGCGTGATTTGTCGTTGAGTAGCTGCAGCGCCGCATAGAGTGTCGTTGTCTTACCAGAACCCGTAGGCCCAGTGACCAGCACAATGCCATCTGGCTGTTGCAACAGAGCTTGCAACGCATCGCTCTGACGTTCATTCATACCCAGATCAGATAATCCGCGCAGCCCGGTCTGGCGATCTAATAGTCGCATCACGATGCGCTCGCCGTACTCGGCAGGTAATGTCGAAACCCGGACGTCAATCGGCTTGCCCGCTAGCTCCAATGCGATGCGCCCATCCTGTGGTAAACGCTTCTCTGCAATATCGAGGCGCGCCATCACTTTAACGCGCGAAATCAAGAGCGATGAAAGCGCAGCTGGCGGGCTCAGCGCTTCACTCATCACCCCGTCAACGCGCATTCGCACCGCCATTTTGTCGCTATAGGTTTCCAAGTGAATATCCGAGGCCTGGCGTTTCACTGCCTCGGCAAAGAGGGCATTGATCAGGCGCACAACGGGCGCTTCATCATCGCTCGCCAGCAACTCTTCTACCGGGGGTAGCTCGACCACTGCTTGCTCTAAATCTAACTGTTGATCGATCTCAGACATCAGCCCTTGATCACCTAAACTGTCGGCCTCAAAATACTGATGCAGCGCGTGCTCATAACTTTCTTGAGTGTGACGTCGCACAGGGAGTTGCCTACCGTAGAGCCGCAGCATCTCCTTGATCGCAATCAGCGGTGCACCCTCGCGCACTTCAAGCAGCGGTTGCTCACCGCGTGTGTTGAGCAGCACACCGCGCTCGCGGCACGTGCGATAGCTCAGTTCCATTAGCGCAGTTCCTGCTGGAAGCGGTCTAAAGTGCGCGAGGCATTATCAGTGCGGAAGTTCAGATTGTTCCACTCTGGTAGCAGCGGGCCTTCTTCATCGTCAAACAAACTGTCGGGGTTGTCGTTGTGCAATTTTTGCTGAGCGCGTATATAGCTGTACTTACGATGACTGACACCCAGCAACGTATCGGAGTCGCGTACGATTGTCGGCCGGATAAACACCATCAAATTGCGCTTTTGCGTTGAAGAGGAGCGCGAGCGGAATAGCTCTCCAAGAAACGGAATGTCGCCGAGCAAGGGCACCTTAGCGAAGCTCTCAACCAGCTCATCGCTGATCAGCCCGCCCAGTACGATAGTGTCACCATCTTCAATCATCACGGTGGAGTCGATATTGCGTGTATCAGTCACCACATCAGCGGTGCCACCGCGGGTAGATAGCCCGGAAACTTCCTGTGATATCGCCAGCTTGATCGAATTACCCTCGTTAACTTGCGGTGTCACCTTAAGCTTGATGCCAACTTCTTTACGCTCGATCGTCTGGAAGGGGTTTGTACTGCCCTCTCGCAGCTGTGAACCGGTGACAACAGGAATTTCCTGACCGACTAGGATAGAAGCTTCTTCGTTATCCAGTGTCAGTAAGCTCGGTGTGGACAATACATTCGCATCTGAATTGCTTTCCAGTGCATTGATCATCGCGGCAAAGCTTAAGCCACCGGTTTTAATCGTGCCGATGCCGCCGACTAATCCACTGCTATTTGTCAGTGTTGAACCTAGCGCAGCATTATCACCAGTCGCCGCAGCTGCCGCTAGATCGAAGATGCCAGGCGTGGTGTGGCTCTGGCCCGGTAGCGCGTTACGTTTGAAATTAGTCCCCCCCACCGGTGCGTTTCCGCTTCCGTCATAGACCAGCCACTGCACCCCCAAATCACGAGCCTTGGAGTCTGTGATATCGACAATGATCGCCTCGACCATTACCTGAGCACGGCGAATATCCACCTGTGAGAGAATCCGCTCAAGTTCGCGCAACACATCGGCCGAGCCACTGGCTAAGATTGAATTTGTCCCTTCATGTGCCTGGATCACCACCTCACCAACCGCATCTGGGTTCCCAGTGACGCGACGCACATACCCCTCGATTAACTTCTGTGTCAGCTCAACCAGCTCGGTTGCTTTAGCGTATTTGAGGTAAAAAACCTTGGAGCCACCCTCGTCTTCTCGCTCTCCATCTAGGTCGTAGATCATCTCGCGTAAAAAGCGCCGCGAGCTTTCAGGCCCCTTTACCAGTACTGCGTTACTGCGCTCATCCGATACAACTTGAGCACTCTTCAACTTGCCTTGACCACTCGCTTGCCCCTGTTTAATCAGCAAGCTCAACACCTTGACGATTTCACTGGCCTTGGCATTGCGCAACTTGATGATGTCCATCTCTCCACTGCCAGCTTTGTCGATGCGGGCGACGACGTCGACAATGCGTTGAATATTGGCCGCGCGATCGGTAATCATGATCACATTAGAAGGAGCGTAAGGCGCAACAACTCCTGCTTGAGCATCCACCAGTGGGCGCAGTATAGGCACGAGCTGATCTACCTCCACATGCTCAACTTGTAGTACCCGAGTCACCATCTGATCGGCAAAGTTCTTATCCGACCCACTTTGTACCGGTAGCGCTTCCTGCTTGGCCAGCTGCTCGGGAATTATTTTATAAACCCCGTTTTCAAGCGGCACCACAGCGAAACCGTTGACCCGCAATTGCGACAAAAACACAGCATAGAGCTCTTTGTCATCCAGCTTGCGCTTACTGCGAATATCGACCACGCCCTTGACTCTGGGATCAATGATAAAGCTGCGATCTGTCGCGTTGCCGACCAGTTCGATAAATTCACGTATGTCAACATTGCGCAATTCCATTGCCATCTTGGTTTTTTCAGCGAATGCCTTTGGCAGGCACAGCGCGAGAGACAACAGCAGAACAGCACGCATGGAGGTGTTTAATTTCATCAGTGCAGGGCCATCTATAAGTAGAGTAAAAAGGTCAGCGGCTGGCCGTCGCGCAGCATACCGAGCTTTATCGGTTCGTTTGAGTTAATTGATGAGGGCAGCCCAATTAACTTGGACGGTTTCGTCACCGGAATGCCATTGAGACTGAGCAAAATATCATCGGGCTGGAGAGGCAGTGCACGATACAGGCGCTGATCGAGACCCGGTTCCAAAGTGTAGCCGCGCATGCCATCGCTCAGTTGGCGCGGTACTAACTTAATAAAGCGCGCCAAGCTCAGCGGGTCGCGCCGCAGATCGTGCCTGAACTGCTGCGCCTCGCTGGCAAATTCAGTCTGCGCCAGTTTGACCTGTAGCGTCTCTTCACGCTTTGGTGCGATCTCAATATCTTGCAGCATCTGAGAGAGGCCGAGATACTCCATTTTGCCGTTGTTATTGAGCAAAATTTTGTCCCGCTGAATATCAGACAGTACTACTTCGCCAGCGAGCGGTAGCCTGTCGCCTAACATCAGTACCTTCTGCTGGTTTTCTACCCGCAGAATTACCTGGCTGCGCAGTGGGTCTTCTGAAAGTAAAATTCCTGTAATGCTCAGAGCTAAGCTGGTTTTATCCAACGTTTCTCTCACTGATTTAGCTTGTTGCAGCGCAAACAGCTGAAGGTCGCCAAAGAGCTCTGGACGAGGAGCCTGGACCGCGCGAAAAACCTGCGGTAATGGCGCTTTAATTTGGCCAAGCGCCAACAGTTGCCAGCTCAGCTTGGCGCAGAGCGCCGTCAACGACAACAGCAGTATCAGAGTCAGCAGCGGGTGCAGCCTCGTAAGTGATTGAGAGCCCATAAAAAGTTCCGGAATTTTTACAGCGAGATTAAAAAGCGGATGGATATTAATACAAATAAGAATTAAAATCATCTACATTCTTAACAATATTACCCTGATTATTCCGGAATGTATTCATGCCATCGAACGCTAAACTTTTACCTTATAGTGTGTTTCTCGCCACACTCGCGCTGGCCGGCTGTAACATAGAGCCGCGCAACCAGAGCCCTGTCACCGCAGACCGTACCTTGAGCACCGGCAACACCCCCGGCGGATCAGCGGGCCTAAGCTGCTCACTGTCCGATCAAAAAGCAGCGCTGGTCAAAATCATGACCCCTGTGGCTGCGGCGCAGAGCGCAAGCTCTACTGACGGTCTCTACTATTTAACACCCAATATCGTAGACCCCGCGCCCTATGCAACGCTCAGCGATTTACTCAACGCGATGAAGTCCCCACAAGATCGCTGGAGCTTCATCGAGCAAGGCGGCAGTAGCGGCAACAACTCAGGGCTGCAGGGCACTAGCAACTATCAATCTAGGTTCGGTTTCCGCTGGAGCGAGAGTGGTGGCCAGATTCGTATCAACTATATTTTCGCCAATTCACCTGCGGCAAATGCCTCACTGCAACGCGGCGCCACCATCACCACAGTCAATGGTCAGGCAGTGACTAGCGCCAGCCAATTCGCCACCGCACTCAACAGTGCAAGTGTCACATTGGGACTTAGCGGTGGCACGAGCGTGGCACTCAGTCGCGCTAATTTTACTAGCCCAGACATCAGTGATGTCAACGTATACACCCTCGCCAACGGCAGTAGGGCTGGATACTTCTACCTCGATAATTTTAACAACCTGATTGAATCTGAATACAGCAGCGCCTTTGCCCAATTCAAAGCACAAAATGTACAATCACTGATTATCGACTTGCGCTACAACGGCGGAGGACTGATTATCTCCTCTTACCAACTGGCACATATGATAGTGGGGAATAGCAAGCAGGGACTGGCATTCAACAGTTTCAAATTTAACGGTCAGCACAGCAGCAAAAACGAAACCCTAAACTTCAACCTCAATCAGTTCAGCAGCGCCCTGCAAAATAGTGCACTCAGCGTCAACAAGGTGGTTTTCCTGACAACCGCCTCTTCTGCATCCGCCTCTGAACTCTTGATCAAAGGCCTAGAACCACACATTGATGTTGCCGTCGTCGGCAGCAACAGCAACGGTAAGCCCTACGGTATGCAAGGCGTAAAGATCTGCGATAACACAGTATGGCCGCTCTCTTTTTTGAACGAAAACAGCAATCTACAGACAACTCCTGCCACCGGTATCCCACCGACCTGCCCCGTTACAGATGATCTAAACAACCCTCTGGGTAATACCAACGAGGCGATGCTCAATAAAGCGATTAGCTATCTCAATACTAATAGCTGTGCATAACTGCCCGATAACTGCAGCGATCAAAGTCGCTGCATGTCTTCAACAAGCAGAACCAACGCAACGACAGCGTAAAATAAGAAAGTATTACAGGCATAGCACCCTAAATACGCAGGGCGACTCCTGATTGATGTAACGCTATGGATGCACCGACTGCCAGGTGCAGAGACCGATTGATAGTTATGAACAAGCCTCTCTTAAAGAGGCTATGTAGATAGGTCCGTGACTACAACTGACTTTTGTAATGTGCCACAAACTGCTCAGCCGTCACTTCGCCAAGCAGCAGTGATTGCTTTGATGTCTCCCCTGCCGTGTCGTAAAGCAGTACTGCCGGTGGTCCGAAAATACCGTAGCGCTGCTGCCACTGCTGCTGCGCAGCGGTGTTATCTGTGACATCTAGCACCACCACTTCTGCACCTGCCAATAGAGACTTAACTTCCCCCTTGGCAAAGACAGTTTTCTCCATCACCGCACAGGAAACACACCAATCCGCTGCCACTTTTACCAGCAACGGCTTTCCTGAAGCAGCCGTGCGCTGCTGTAAGTCCTGCAGTTTAGCCACATTGTCCAGCGTTAATTTTGCTGGAGCAACATCCTCGACCTGGGTGGAAATACCAGCAAAACTCAGCGGGCGAAGCGGGTCGCTCGCGCCGGCAAAGCCACCGACTATAAGCACACACCCCCAAATCATCCCCAGCAGCGCCACGCCGCGGCGCGCACTGGGCCAGCCTTTCTCTGCGGGATTGAGTGCGCCGGCGACGACACAAATCACCACAAGGAAGGCACCCCACACCAATAGCGACGTCGCATCGCTCCACAGGCGGCTCAGCAACCAGATGCTGACACCGAGTAAGAGCACTCCGAATACCGCCTTGACACTGTTCATCCACATCCCAGATTTAGGCAGCCAGTGACTGCCGAGCACGACGACTAAAATCAATGGCACCCCCATGCCCAGCGCCATCGCGTAGAGCGCCAAGCCGCCTGAAACCAAATCGCCACTGGCACTGATATAGAGCAGCGCACCGGCCAGTGGCGCAGTGACACATGGGGACACCACCAGCGCCGATACAGCACCTGTGATAAACACTCCGACCACTCCTTGTCGCGAGTCGCCACTGGCGAGCTTGTCGCGAATAAAGGCGGGCAACTGCAATTCGTAGAGACCGAACATCGCCGCTGCCAATACGGCAAAGAAAATCGCAAAGACGATCAGCACCCAAGGCTGCTGCATCGCGGCCTGGATATTTCCAGCAGCGCCTAAGCTCGCAGTGATTAAGCCCGCCGCCGCGTAGATCAAGGCCATCCCCTGGACGTAGCTCATTCCCAAAGTAAACGCGCGCCCTTTAGATGCCTGCTGACCCACTACGATAGACGAGAGGATCGGCAACATAGGTAACACGCAGGGCGTAAACGTCAGCCCTAAACCCAGTGCAAAGAAGATCAATAGCGTCACCCAAAGGCTGTGACCTGCCAGTAGTGCACTGAGGTCGCCAGACCATATGGACTTCTGCACCGCTGCAGGTTCTTGCGGTGCAATGGAGGAAACGTCAGGTGCAGCTTCAAGAGCACTGCTCTCAGCGACTGTTGCCACCAGCGCAGTGGCAACAGGAGCCGCAGCAAAAGCTGCCCAGCTCACATCCACTTTCTGTGGTGGGTAGCACAGCCCCGCATCGGCACAGCCTTGATAGCCGACGATGGCACTGCCTGCCGTCTGGCCTACCGGCACACTGGCCAACAACTCACCGCGATAAACCTGCACCTCACCAAAATAGGGATCGCTCTTGGGTAGGCTCTGTGTCACTTTTTGCAGCGCCAGATCTCCGCTGATTTTTAAACGCTTGTCGTAGAGGTAGTAGCCCTCGGCCACCTTCCAGCGCAGCTCGAGGTTTTCACCGTTGCGCTCCCAAGACAGCGCAAAGGCTTCGTCAACAGGTAAATAATCGGTTTTGGCC
>JBMZCU010000035.1:0-16720 GCA_049613705.1 Pseudomonadales bacterium
CAGCAGTGTCACCTTTAACGCCAGTGATGTAAAAGGCTCTGGCGGTGCAGGCTCTGGGGTCAGTATTGCAACCTCCGGTAAGATCAATGAAAAGCTCGATTTAGCATTTAACGTTGAGCAGCAAGTCCAAGATGAGATTAAGAATCCCGACGGTACCTCGCAACGCTCTGAGCGCGAGGTGACGAATACGCGCTTGAAGCTGGGTTTAGATTTGTCAGCGGATGATCGTCTCGAGTTGGGAGTGATCTATGGCGAAGAGCAAGCAGATGCTGTTAGCAATGGTTTTGGTGGTTTATCAAACGATGACGTGAGCCAAAAGAAGACGCTTTTATCGGTAGATTACACAGGCAAGTTGCAAGACTTCAATAACAGATTGTCACTCTCACTTGGTCGCGACAAAGTCGATGACAACGGTACGCAGTGGAATTTGAAAGATAACAACCTCGCTTGGGATATTGATGGTGCGCTCGGCGACAACCACTATTTGAGCGCTGGTCTGAGTTATCGCGAAGAGGTCGTAAAACGCCCTAACAGAAGTTTCGACGATAAATTTACGTCGAACAATCTCTTTGCTCAAGATGTTATTGATGTAACGGACAACAGTGCATTGACTCTGGGGTTTTCCTACGAAGATCACAATAGATACGGTGGCGCTTTTAGCCCTAAGGTTTACTGGAACACAGCCCTGAACGATCGCTGGACACTTAAATTGGGGTACTCAGAGGGGCGTATAGCACCTGCGTTGCGTGAGGGCTCTTCAGACTACGTAGTTTCAGGTGGCCCCGGGCGAACTTATCAGGGCAATGACAATTTGAAACCGGAAGAAAACCAAACGTTGGAGGCGAGTTTGAGCTATCACGGTGAAGCCTTTAGTAGTGCCGTGACTGTGTTCAATTCTGATGTAGACAACTTGATTACCACACGTGATGTCGGTGGTGGCGTCAATCTTTACAGCAACGTAGAGGAAGCGAAAATTCGCGGTCTGGAAAGTGATTTTAGCTGGCAGCTCAACCCCGTGGCTAAACTATCATTTAACTACACCTACACAGATGCGATCAACAAAGATGGCAGCGCCAATGACGGCAACCAAATCACAGATCGCCCCGAGCATGTGGCCAATCTGAAATATATTCAAAACGTAAGCGCTATCGATGCCAGCGTCTCTCTCGGATTGAAAGCTGTCAGCTCTCAGTTCACCAATGATGCTAACAGCGAAGAGATCGCCGGCTACACCACGTTGGATCTCGGTTTAGTCAAACCAATAAACAAAAACCTAGAGCTGCGCGCCAACATTATCAACCTCAATGACCGCGTGGTGCTCGATGAGAGCGATCGCGCGATTGAAGCTGGCCGCGAGTTCCGCGTTGCGATTACAGGGCGCTTCTAACTTTCACATTATATTTGCACACAAGGAGGTGTGCTCAACTTTCAACACTAGACAGATAAAGGTGTAAACAATGCAATCACTGCAACAGCTCTTTCAGGCGACAACTCAAGGTCAACCCACAGCGCTGGCACAGAAATACAGCGCGCTGATGGCGAGCCAGCCTAAACTTAGACGCCGCGATGCGGCACAGGCGCTGGGCGTTAGCGAGGCGCAATTACTCGAGGCGAACTGCGATGTTCAGGCGCAGCGTCTGCAGGCGAGATTTGATGAGATTATCTACGACTTGCCAAGTTTAGGTTACATCATGACGCTGACACGTAACGAAAGCGCGGTCCACGAGCGCAAGGGGACGTATTCGAACATCAGCATCAAAGGCCCCATGGGGTTGGTGATTACCGATGACCGCAAAATTGATTTGCGCATTGTGATCAATCGCTGGCACAGCGGTTTTGCAGTGTGTGAGAGCCTCGAGAGGGGCGAGCGCTACAGCTTGCACTTTTTCGATGCACAAGGTGTGGCCATTCAAAAGATCTACTTGCAGCAAGAGAGCGATCTCGCAGCGTTTGCGGTGCTAATTGAAAAGTATCGAGAGCTTTCACCTCAGCCCCTTATTGCAGAGCTAGCTCAGGAAGAGCCCGCCTATGTGAGTGATGCGCAGGTGGATCGTGAGCAATTGGTCAACGAGTGGCGTGAAATGCGCAACGTTCATCAGTTTTTTGGTTTGCTCAAAAAGCACAAAGTGGCACGTGAGCAGGCGTTTAGACTGGCCGGCAGCCCGCTGGCGCAACCGTTTGACCCCGCGTTACTACAGGATTTGTTAGAGCGGATCGCCAAGACGGATCTCTCAATCATGTGCTTTGTGGGTAATCGCGGCAATATTCAAATTCACACCGGTGCAATCGATAATGTGAAAGTTGTCGGTGATTGGCTGAATATACTGGATCCGGAGTTTAATCTGCACTTGCGTCAGGACCGTGTCGCCAGTGCTTGGCTGGTACGCAAACCTAGTGCCGATGGTGATATCACATCGATAGAGCTCTATGATGCCGAGGGTGAGACCATCGCGCAGTTCTTTGGCCAGCGTGTTGAGGGCAACCCGGAAAATAAACAGTGGCGCGCTTTTGCTGAAAGCTTGCTCGAAGAGGCGGCAGTGGCATGAGCAGATGCAGTGTCATTTTCAGTGCTCTGATGCTCTTGGCCAGTAGTTGGCTGAGCGCTCAGCAGGTGCCGCGAATTGTCTCGGCAGATGGTTCTCTGACAGAGATTGTCTACGCTCTCGGGCAGGAGTCGGTGTTGGCTGGAGTGGATACAACATCGACTTATCCTGTCGCTGCGACGGCACTGCCGCAAATTGGTTACAAGCGTAATATCTCCGCCGAAGGTGTGCTCTCACTGCAGCCTCAAGTGTTGATTGCGACTGAGGATTCGGGGCCGGATAAAATTCTGCGCCAGATTGAAGCCGCAGGCGTAGAGGTGTTGCGCTTTAGCGCGGAGCCCACGCTAGATGCTGTGCGTGAAAAAATCCTAGCAGTGGCGAAAGTTGTCGATCGCCAGGCGCAGGGGCTGGCGCTGTGGCAGCGGATCGAAACACAGCTGGCTGCAGCCAGAGCGCCATTGCAGGGCATCGAGAAGCCTGTAAAAGTGCTGTTTGTGTTGAGCATGCGTGCGGGAAGTCCCGTGGTTGCAGGCCAGTTTACCCATGCCGCTGAAATTATTCGCCTCTCTGGGGCACACAATGCAGCTCAAGGGTTCAGTGGCTATAAGCCGATGCCATTGGAGGCGGTGATCGCCGCGCAGCCGGACGTCATTTTAATGATGGATCGCCAGGGCGATCACGCAGCGGATGCGAGTGTGCTGCAAGGGCCGGGCTTCAATCTCACCCCCGCGGGTAAAGAAGGGCGTCTAGTCGTGCTAGACGGTATGCTAATGCTGGGTTTTGGGCCGCGCATCGCAGAGGCGGTGACGCAGCTAAGCCGCGCATTTTACCCTCAGTTGCTCGCGGTTAAACCGTGACAAGTGTATCGCTAGGGGCTGCGTCAAAACCGCCGGTGATACCTCTGTCTGCGCGCGAGCGCAAGGTGCGTATAGCGGTGCCATTGCTACTGGTTCTGTTATGCGGTGCACTGTTGATATCGGTCGGTGTAGGGCCGATGCAAATAGGTGTGCTGGATTCGCTCAGTGTGCTCAGTGCCAAGCTGGGCTTGCACAGCTCACGTGTTGAGCCCGCTGCCGCCTCGGTTATCGAATCGATTCGCCTACCCAGAACCTTGTTGGCAATGCTAGTAGGTGCAGCGCTGGCTGTGTGTGGTGCTGCGATGCAGGGGTTGTTTCGCAACCCGCTGGCGGACCCGGGCTTAGTCGGCGTAACGGGAGGGGCATCGCTTGCTGCTGTCTCGGTCATCGTACTCGGCGGAGGGACGCTCTCTTTTGTCGATCAGTATCTCGGGCAGTACAGCTTGATGTTGGCGTCCTTTTTGGGGGCGCTGTTGACGACCTCTATTGTGGCGCGTATAGCGACGACTCGCTATGGCACTTCAGTCACGAGCATGCTGTTGGCGGGCATCGCCATCGGCATTGTTACCGGGGCGGCGGTCGGTTTTCTGACGTATGTGGCCGATGATAGCCAGTTGCGCACGTTGACGTTTTGGTCGATGGGCAGCGTCGGTGGCGCGACGTGGCAAACGGTGCTCAGTGCGGGATCGTTTATCGCTCTGCCACTGCTGTTAATTCCAACGCAGGCCAAAGCGCTGAATGCTTTGTTGCTCGGCGAGTCGGAGGCGCGACACCTGGGGATTGATGTAGAGAAGGTCAAACGGCGTTTGATTCTCCTCACCGCAGTCGCCGTCGGAGCCTGTGTCTCGGTATCCGGGATGATAGGGTTTGTCGGTCTGATCGTGCCGCACTTAGTGCGCTTGACACTTGGCCCAGATCATCGCCATCTGCTGGTGTTAAGTGCATTGTTGGGAGCGCTCTTCCTGCTGATCGCCGACATGCTCTCGCGCACAGTGATTGCACCGGCTGAGCTGCCTATCGGCCTCATTACAACGCTGATAGGGGGGCCGTTCTTCATCGCTATGGTGGTCTATCGTGCCAGGAGTAATGCGCTGTGAGTTTACGAGTAAGCCAACTAAGTTTGAAAGTCGGGGCTAAAACGCTGCTCAACGAGATCGATTTTCAGCTCGAAGCCGGTGAGGTTGTCGCCATATTAGGGCCCAACGGTGCGGGTAAATCTACCTTGTTTAAGACGCTTGCCGGCGAGCACCGATTCTATCGTGGTGAAATCTCATTGCACGGTCGAAACCTGAAAGAATGGCGCGCGCAGGACATTGCAAAAGTGCTGGCGGTGTTGCCGCAGTCATCGCAACTGGCCTTTCCCTTTAGTGCGGCTGAGGTAGTGAACTTAGGGCGGATGCCCCACGACACTGGGCGTGCTGCCGATCGGCAGATTGTCGCCCAAGCGCTGGCGCTGGCAGATGTGTCCCACTTGGCACAGGCGCTCTATCCTTCGCTCTCGGGCGGGGAGCGCCAGCGAGTTCAGCTGGCGAGAGTACTGGCGCAGATATGGCACCCCAGTGCGTTAGGCGAGCGCTTTTTGCTGCTGGACGAGCCTACCTCTGCACTGGATTTAGCGCATCAGCATCAAACGCTGCAGAGCGCGAGAAAGCTTGCCTGCGACGGAGTGGGCGTGCTTGCCATTTTGCATGACTTAAACCTCGCTGCGCAGTACGCTGACCGGATCTTGCTGCTGGAAAACGGCTGGTGTATCGCCCAGGGAGGTGTTGAGCAAGTGCTGACGGCAGCGCAAATCGAGCAGCTCTTCGGTCTGCCTGTGACGGTTATGCGCCATCCGGTGGGGGATTTTCCTATGGTGGTGACGACCCCACAGTACTGATCATCACACCGCGATTAGGCGCTGGGTAGCACCAGCGCCGGGGCGATTTAAGAGGTTGTCAGTACTTTGGCAACGCTCTGTTGCCAAAGTGCGGCGTGCTGGTCGCGCTGGCTGTCAGACCAGCTTGGCTCGAACTGTTGCTGGCACTGCCACTGCGCGCTCAAACTCTCTAAAGAGTCGTAGAGCCCACACTGCAGACCCGCTAAGTAAGCGGCGCCTAGCGCTGTTGTCTCGACTAGCTGAGGACGTTCCACACGAGCATCTAGCATGTCACTCAAAAACTGGAGCATCCAATCGTTCTTTGCCATGCCGCCGTCAACGCGCAGCGTCTCGATGGCAATACCCTCATCCTCAATGGCTGAAACCAAGTCCTTGCTCTGGTAGCAAACGGCTTTAAGTGTGGCGGCTACAATATCGGCGATACTCGTGTCGCGGGTTAGCCCGAAGAGCGCGCCACGTGCGTTGGGATCCCAGTGCGGGGCGCCGAGGCCAGTAAAGGCCGGTACCATGACGACAGAGCTCTCAGTGCCCGCTTCGCGCGCTAAGGTTTCTACCTGGCGTGCGTCGTCGATGATCTTGAGCCCATCGCGCAGCCATTGCACTGCAGCACCTGCAATGAAAATGCTCCCCTCAAGTGCGTAGCTTACTTTACCGTTCAAACGATAGCCTACAGTAGTCAGCAAGCGGTGTTGTGATTTGACTGCCTTGTCGCCCGTGTTGACGATCAAGAAACAGCCGGTGCCGTAGGTGCTCTTTGCCATGCCGCTGCTGTAGCAGGCCTGGCCAAAAAGAGCGGCTTGCTGATCACCCGCGATACCGCCAATTGGAATGGGCGCTCCAAACAAATCGGGCGTACAGCGACCGAAATCTGCTGCGCAGTCCAGCACCTCAGGCAGCATAGTGGCGGGAATATTGAAGAGCGCTAATAGCTGGCTGTCCCACTGCTGCGTGTGGATGTTAAAGAGCATAGTGCGCGAGGCGTTGGTGGCATCGGTGCAGTGGCGAGTGCGACCGGTTAAGTGCCACAGTAAATAGCAGTCTACAGTGCCAAACAGTAAGTCTCCGTTTTCTGCGCGAGTGCGTGCGCCCTCGACGTTTTCTAGAATCCAACGCACTTTGGTGGCCGAGAAATACGCGTCGATTAAGAGACCTGTGCTACTTGTGACTTGATCGCTGTGGCCCTGCTCGATTAGTGATGCACAGTAGTCGTGGGTGCGTCTGTCTTGCCAGACAATAGCGTTGTACACCGGCTCGCCGCTGTGTCTATCCCAGACAACAGTCGTCTCGCGCTGATTGGTTATGCCAATTGAGGCGATTTGTGATGCATCTATCGCCGCTTCAGAAATAGCTTGGCGGCAGGTCGAGAGCACAGTGTCTAGGATGTCTTGTGGCTTGTGTTCTACCCAACCATCGTCGGGAAAGTGCTGCTCAAACTCGCACTGAGCCTGCGCTTTGGCACTGCCACTGGCATCGAAGATGATGGCACGAGAGCTAGTGGTACCTTGGTCGATAGAAAGAATGTAGCTTTTCATTTTATTGTCGCCTTGCTATTAACGGTCAGTGGCAATAATCTAACTTATTTGATGGGTAGATGCATCGCTCCGATGTTAAATTTTGAAAATATGTGAGCGAAAAATATAATAAAATCAACTTCTGTGAATAATTGCGAACAAAATCGAACGTAGCAATGTTTGCCTGCAAGTGCAGCTTGAGCCTTATCAACGGCTCACCACAGACAGCTTTACTGAGACTTCCATGACTAGCCAGCAGCGCCAGAGTAAAATTCTTGAGTTAATTAATGAAAAAGGGTTCGTCAGTATTGATGAACTGGTCAAAGTATTTAATGTGACGCCGCAGACCATCCGCCGCGACCTCAATCAGATGGCCGATGAAAACAAGGTAAGGCGCCATCACGGCGGCGCTGAGCGTGAATCGACTACCGAGAATGAAACGTACCAGAGCCGTAAAATTAGCAACCTAAATGCCAAGAAGCGTATGGCTAAACAGGTCGCCAAAATGGTCCCCAACGGCGCCTCTTTATTTATTAATATCGGTACCTCGACAGAGATGATTGCCCGTGAGTTGTTGCAGCACAGCGGTTTGCGTGTCGTCACTAACAACATTCACGTAGCTTCTATTCTCTCGGCAAACAGCGATTTTCAAGTGATTATTGCCGCCGGTGAAGTGCGTCATCGTGACGGGGGGATCGTGGGAGAGGCCACTTGCGACTTTATCGGTCAGTTCAACATGGACTTTGGGATTATTGGTATCAGTGGCATCAGCTGCGACGGCGCGCTGCTGGATTATGATTTCAGAGAGGTCCGCGTTGCTCAGGCGATCATCGAAAATTCGAATACTGTTATTTTGGCGGCTGATCATTCGAAGTTTGGCCGCAGTGCGATGGTCAAACAAGCCAATCTCAACCAAATTGATGTGTTGGTAACCGATAAATTATTACCGGAAGAGATAGAGGGAATCGTCCAGGCGCACCAAATCCAGAGCTTTATTTGCGGCAGTTAGTGGTCAGAATTCGCTAGGCTGAGCGTTTTTTAATCGTCAGTTGTAATATATGACAGTGTAGGCAAGAAATGCTTTTTCATTATCTAGAGTTAAGGTATAAAACTAGCTACTTATAGCGCCCGGCATCTGGCGCCAACACACAGCAGTAATTTTTACATTTGCAACAGGAGTTACACAGGTGGTTAATCCAACCGAGTTATCAAGCGATGAGGAAACAGGGGTCCTCTTTGCCCGTCATTCGATCTACTCCAAAAATATGGATGTGGAGTATTACGAGCTGCTATTTCGTACCGATGACCCGGAGAAGATGAAGAACATCGACGATGATAAAGCGACCTACGACGTCATCGTCAACAACTATGCCAACGCATTGCAGCCCGACCAAGCCAAGCCCATTCCCTGCTTCCTTAAAGTTACCGACGGAGTGTTGCTCAACGGCGATTTACCTGAGTTGCCACGCGGTCGATTTGTACTTGAGCTACTTGGGCGCTCCAACATCACAGAAGCATTGGTCGCTAAGCTCAAGGCTCTGAGTGCGCAGGGTGTCCGCTTGGCGCTTGCCGATTACGACCCGAGCGATCGCCGCTTCGATCCGCTGCTCAATGTGGTACATATTTTAAAACTCGATATCCAGCGCCTGGGATTGGCGAAAATGCCACTGTTGTTGCAGAAGCTTCGCCCCTTTCAGCTAGAACTATTGGCCGATAAGGTCGAGTCTAAAGACGAGTACGTCCAGTGTATCGAAATGGGCTTTGCTCTCTATCAAGGCTTTTTCCTCAGTGAACCGAGTGTCGTTAAAGGCAAGAAGATAGGCGCTAACAAACTGACTTTGCTCGAGTTGATGCAAGAGGTTGATCGCGCCGGTGCCGATGCCAAGAGTATGGAGGAGATTGCACTCAACGATCCAACACTGACGTTCAAGATCCTTAAAGTCGTCAATTCTGCCGCGTTTAGCACCCCTAAAGAAATTCAATCGCTCTCTCACGCGATTAGCTTGCTGGGCATGTCGCAGATCAAGCGCTGGATTGTCATTTTCCTCACGGCGGGTGAAAAAGACGTGCCGCGAGATCTAATGAACAACATGTTAGTGCGAGGGCGTATGTGCGAGCTGCTCGCTGAAATGTCAGGGCTGCGCGATCCCATCGGCTGTTTTATGGTGGGCATTTTGTCGCAGCTCGATGCGCTGCTCAACATTGAAATGAGCGAATTGCTGCAGCAGATGCCTTTGAGCCCTGAAATTAGCAGTGCTATTTTAAGCCACACCGGTGAGATGGGGATGATCCTCAGCGATGTGAAATACTATCAACACGGAGAGTTTGACGCGATCAAAGGGAACTTGGGCAATTCAATCTACCAAGTTTCCTATCGCCACAGTTTAAACTGGGCGAATCAGGTCATGAAGGCTATGTGAACTTGAGCGTTCGGCGAGTAGTTCATATGGTTTTTAGCAGTTGCCCAGCGTGACTCAGGGCAAGCCACAAAAGCGCGAAGTGTCGGCTATTCTCGGTAGCCGCTTCGGGCGTTTTTTACTTCAAGCTTGGCTCTTGGTCGCCGTGAGTGTAGTCGGCGTCTCGGAACTCTACTGGTTACCCAGTGCTGTGGAGCAGCGTCTCAATCGCCAAGTTATTCAATACCAGTATCAGCTGAAACTGGCCAGCCGCTTGGCGCAGGCCGATGATCACGATGTGCACCGCGGCCAAATTCTTCAACAGTTCAACCGTAACGCCGCTAATTTAGGCTGGCTCGAACTGGTGTACGACACCGAGCAAAAGTTGCGACAGCGAGCCTTGAGCAACGCTGAGCAGCAATTGCTGTTGCAGCCTATTCCTAACAGTGAAAGTGCCTACGGTTTGTGGTTTGATCCCGAGCAAGTCGTTCGTGCTGAGCTCTTTACCTATCGTGTTTTTGAGGCAGTTTTACTCTGCATCGTCAGTTTGATCTTTATTGTCTTTTGGCTGCGCCGGGCACACTTAATGCGTGCGCTGGAGAAGATAACAACCGCGGCGCGCTCTCTGAGCGAGGGAGATTTCTCGACACCGTTCCCCAAAGTGGATGATAGCTCGACACTGAGTGAACTTATTGACACCTTTGAGCACGCGCGCAAGTCGTTGGCGCGTATGCGCCGCGAGCTGATCGCGCAGGTACAGGCGAAGCGTCTGAGTGAGCAGCGCCTTAATGACTCCCACGAAGTGGCGAAACTGGGATGTTGGGAATGGCGTATTCAAGCGGATGAAATTTGGTTTTCACCGAGTATGATGAACATCCTCGCCCTTGGGAAATTGGAAGTGGGCTGCTCCCTGGAGCAGTTTTTCAGCCATGTTCACCCTGCAGATAAAAAACATTTAGAGCAGCAGTTACGTAACAATTTGCATGTGGGTAAAGTTTTATCCTTGGATTTTAGGGTGTCGACCACAGATGTAAAGCACGTGCATTTAGCGGCCAGTGTGAAAGCGCAGAAGAGCGGCCAACTGCGGTTAATTGGCACTTGCCAGGATATCAGTGAGCGCAAGGATATAGAGTCTTCGCTGCAAAAGCTCTCCAGTGCAATTTCCTCTAGTGGCTCCGGGGTTATTGTCACAGATGTGCTCGGTGCCGTGGAGTATATCAATCCCAAGTTTACTGAGACGACAGGGTTTGAACTCGAAGAGTTACTCGGCACTACCTCTGTCATGCTCAGCCGTGAGTGCCTGCCTGAAGATAAGTACGATACGATGTGGCGCGACATACTCAGTGGTAAGAGTTGGCGCGGAGATCTGGAGAACATCCGTAAAGATGGCTCCTCGTACTGGTCGATTGTCTCTATTTCACCGATCAATAATGAATACGGTGAGCTGACACACTTTGTGATTGTCAGCGAAGATGTTTCCGAGCTTAAAGATGCCCATGCGCAAATGGAAAAGCTGGCGCTCTATGACGAACTCACTGGATTGCCCAATCGGCGTTTGTTCTTTCGCGAACTGGCACAGCTGTTTAAGGCAAAAGTATTGGAGTCTCCAGCAGTCGTGATGTTGTTGGATTTGGACCACTTTAAGACAGTCAATGATACCCAGGGGCACCCGGCGGGTGACACGCTGCTGATTGAAGTGGCGAGAAGGTTGGCGCAGAATTTACAGGAGCGGGATATCGCTGCGCGCTTAGGAGGCGATGAGTTCGCGATCTTGATCAACCCTGTTAAAGATTTGGCCCAAGTTGAGCGTATGGCCGAGCGGGTGCTCAAGGATATTCGCGAGCCGTTTATTATCAACGATCACGAAATACAAATCAGCGCCAGTGTGGGATTAGCTTGGCTGCCGAAAGACGGCAATATGCCAGATACCATTGTCAAACACGCTGACCTTGCAATGTATCAAGCCAAAGAGATGGGGCGTAATCAGTACCGCCAGTTTACCGAGCAGCTACACGATCAGCTGCAGAGCTATATTTCATTCTCTCGCGAGATGCCGGTATCACTGAGTAACGGTGATTTCTCACTGGCGTTTCAACCTAAGATGGACTTGCTGAACCACAAAATTATCGGTGTCGAGGCATTAGTACGCTGGGAGCATCCTGAGCTCGGTAAGATTTCACCTGTCGACTTTATCTCGATCGCTGAAGAAACGGGCTTTATCGTTCCCTTGGGGGGATGGATTTTTGAAGAGGCCTGCCGCAACATGAAAATACTCGCCGATCAGGGATACGGCGAGTTAACTTGTGCGATTAATCTCTCGTCGCGCCAATTTCGCGATCCTTCGCTGCTGGATTTGATCATGCGTGCCATCGAGGAAAATCAAATCTCGCCGGCTCAGCTTGAGGTGGAGATTACCGAGACACTGCTGATGAAGGACGTTGATCAAGCGATTGTCACGCTCAAGAAAATTCAAGACCTGGGCATCAGTGTGGCGATTGACGATTTTGGTACGGGATACTCCTCGTTTAGTTACCTTAAGACGCTGCCAATCAACGTGCTTAAGATCGACCGCTGCTTCATTCATGATATTCCTCGCAGCAAGGAGGACATGAACATTACCTCTGCTATTATTTCAATGGCACAGAGCTTGAACCTAAAAGTCGTCGCTGAAGGTATAGAGACGACTGAGCAGCAAGAGTTTTTGGTTGAGCAGTATTGTGATATTGGCCAGGGCTACCTTTTCGGTAAGCCGGTGAAACTGGAAAAACTGATAGAGTTGCTCGACAGTTAGGGAACCAGTGTTCGGCGGCGTAGGAGACAGTGTGAATCAAATACAGGACGTAAATAACAGTGAGGCGCTAGTTGCGCAGATACTGGCATCGATTAACAGTGTGGTGCTCGATAAAGAGCAGAGCGTCAAAATGGCGCTAACTTGCCTGCTGGCGCGTGGTCACTTACTGCTTGAAGACTTGCCGGGGATGGGGAAAACGACCCTTGCCCATGCGCTGGCGCAAACGCTGGGCCTGGAGTACGCTCGAGTGCAGTTTACCAGTGACCTGCTCCCTGCGGATCTCTTAGGGTTGAGTGTTTTTAATCGTCAGAGCAGCCAATTCGACTTCCATCCTGGGCCGGTTTTTAATCAGGTTCTACTGGCCGATGAAATTAATCGCGCGACGCCGAAAACTCAAAGTGCGCTGCTTGAGGCGATGGAAGAGCGCCAAGTGAGTATCGAGGGCGAAACCCGCGCACTGCCCGCACCTTTTTTTGTCATCGCGACACAAAACCCCGTCGATCAATCCGGCACGTTTGAACTGCCAGAATCACAGCTCGATCGCTTTGCGCTGCGACTCTCGTTAGGCTATCCCTCTGAACGGGCCGAACTGCGTTTGCTACAAGGCATGGACAGCCGGCAAAAACTCTCTCAAATGAACGCCGTTACAGATGCCGCAGGCGTCACGCTGTTACAGCGTGGTGCTCAGGCAGTGGCAGCCGGAGAGGCGCTACTTGCCTACGTGCAGCGGCTTATTGCTGCAAGCCGAAACAGCGCTGATATTCTACACGGTCTATCGCCACGCGCTGCGATGATACTCGTCGCAGCAGCCAAGGCGTGGGCATTTATCGAACAGCGTAACTTTGTGCTCCCCGAAGATGTACAGCAAGTGTTTAGTGCCGTTGTTGCTCATCGCTTGCGTGGGCGCTCGGCCTCTAGTGACGGGCAGCTACTGGCGCAGCAGCTATTGGACGAGGTCGATGTTCTCTAGCATACTGCGAGAGCGCATCGAGCGTTTTTTTGCCGCTAGGCGCCCGCGCTTGGCGCAGCACGTGTTGACCCGCCGTAATCTCTATATTTTTCCCACGCCACTGGGCGGCTTCTACTTGTTATGCGTGGTCTTGATTTGGCTGCTGGGGACAAATTATGAGAACAATTTGATCCTCGCTCTGTGTTATTTACTCATAGCACTCATGCTAGTGGCTATCTTCCACACGTTTGGCAATTTACGAGGTCTAAGGCTACAGCTATTGCCAGGGGAGGGAGCCTTTCCCGGCACCGCTGTATCGCTAATACTCCGATTGATCAGGGCCGAGGGTTGCCAAGCGTTGGAGGTGTATTGGCGTGGTGATAGGGGCCGTAGTGTTGTTTGTGCAGCGGGAGAGTCTCCTTCGCTGACGCTGAAAGCCACCCGTAGAGGCGTCTACTCGCCCCCGAGTTTGGTGTTGTCGAGTATCTATCCTCTTGGCTTGTTTCGCTGTTGGACGGTCCTCGATTTTAACACCGAAATCGTGGTGTACCCCGCCCCTGCGCCGCGTGTACAGCACGCCCAAATTACAGCAGGGGACAGCTATGGTAAACGCGTAGCCAGTGGCGGCGATTTACAAGGCCTGAGGTCTTATATTCCAGGAGAGCCTATGAGTCAGGTCAGCTGGAAACACTACGCGCGCAATGAGCAACTATTGAGTAAAGATATTAGCCGCTACAGCGAATCCCCTGAGCATTTGCGCTGGTCGGATTATCCACAGCTAAATACAGAACAGCGCCTGGAGCAGTTGTGTCTATTGGCGCAGAACTTAGCTGCGCAACACAGAGCATTTGCCTTAGAGCTACCAGAGTGTCGCATCGAAAGCCGAGCCGGCGCCTCGCATTTCCATGAAGTATTATCAGCACTTGCTCACTGTTCCCTCGCGCCCTCGCGTCCAGTGATGGAGGTGGAGGATGAGTAGCGCAGTACTGCCCCAACGTGATGTTCGATACCTCTTAGGCTGCACTGCACTGAATACTGTGGCGTTATTGGAGCAGTTGCCGCTTTGGTTGCCGGTTTTGTTTGTCTGTATCGCGCTGTGGCGCTTGCGCGACTACCGAGCGGCCCAAACGCTGGCAACGCCTCTTAAGATCGCGCTAGTCATGGTGAGTAGCGGCGGGTTGTATATCAGCCAGGGAAGTTTCTTTAACGTAGAGGCAATGCTCTCTTTGTTGGTGTTGGCGGCCAGCTTAAAGATAGTGGAGCTGAGCACGGGTAGAGATTTCTTGCTGTTGTTGTTCTTGGGTATTTTTGTAAGTGCTTGCCAGCTTCTATTTTCGAGCAGTATTGTCGGCTTTTTGTACGCGCTGTGCTGTCAGTGTCTGTTGCTTGTTACCTTGTTAATTCATATCTCCGGCAGGGCATCCCGCAAGGCGGTAAAAACAGTCTCTGTGATGATGTTTCAAGCGCTCCCATTGGCTGTTGTGCTCTTTTTGGCAATGCCACGCCTGGGCAGTTTTTGGCATATTCCACTGGCGAGTGATGTGGCTAAAACGGGGATTAGCGATAGCTTGAGTGCGGGTGAGTTTAGTGCGCTAAGCGAGGATCACTCGGTGGCGATGCGAGTGACATTTGCCGAGGGAGCAAAGCCAGACTTATCTGAGTTGTACTGGCGCGGTTTAGTGCTTAGTGAGTTGGCGGGTAATACCTGGCGCGAAGGCGAGGTGGAGCGTAACGCCGGTGTGCAAGCGGCACGGCAATTGGCGGCTGTAAGCGCCCGCAGTGATGAGCGTGGCTTGCGCTACCAAGTGATGTTAGAGCCAACAGGTAACCCCTGGCTCTATGCGCTTGATTTACCGCGAAGCGCAGAGCCCGGCGTTTTTACTAAGTCGGATTTTACCTTGAGTTATCGCAAGCCGATTGACAAGCGACTTGCCTACGACGTTGAGAGTTGGCCGCCACATGTACTCGATGGGAGGCGCGCAGAAGATATGAAGCGCTTTTTGGCGTTACCTGCGCAAGGTAATCCCCGTGCGCGGGAGCTTGGAGAGCAGTTGCGTCTAGAGCACCAGAGTACGGGACAAATCATTGAGGCACTGCTTACACTTTACCGGCAGGGCTTCAGTTACACCTTGCAGCCCGGGAAGTTAGCGAGAAAAGATCCGCTGGACGATTTTTTGTTTGAGCAGCGCCGCGGTTACTGCGAGTACTTCGCCAGCAGCAGTGCACTGGTGCTGCGAGCTGCAGGCATTCCTACCCGCATTGTCACGGGTTACCAAGGTGGACAGTGGGGCGGTGGAGGGGATTATCTACTCGTCACCCAAGCGGATGCGCACGCCTGGTTGGAAGTTTGGTATGCCGGCGTAGGTTGGCGCCGCGTTGATCCAACATCAGCAGTGGCGCCTGAGCGTATTGAGCTTGGGCAGGCCGGGTTTAACACTGCCAGAGAAGCGACTGACGGTGGCTTTGACTTGTCTTTTATCGGGCAGCTAGGGCTGCAGTTGGACCGCTTTGATTATCAGTGGCATCGCTTGGTATTAGGTTATGATAATCAGCTGCAGTTGCAGTTGATACGCGCATTACTCGGGGAGTTGGCCGGCTGGAAAATTCTGCTGGTGTTACTCACAGCCGGAGGGGTGCCTCTAGTGGCTTGGTGTTTAACTAGGGTTTGGCGACAGCGACGTGCAACTGCACCGGAAATTAGAGCACTGCAGCGCTTAGAGCGAATAGTGGGGATGAGGAGGCCGCTTGGTCAAACGGTATCCGCTTGGCTACATCAGGTGGCATCGCATCATCGAGGAATTACAGCTGAGTGCGAGGAACTCGCTAAAATTTATAACACATTGATGTATACTGCCCCTGTGCCGCGGGAGCAGCACCAGCAGTTGCTGGGACGCATCGCGCAGTTACACAAACGGATAAAACACTGTACTTAAATGCGCCACCGCAGTGGGAATTTAGGATTTGCCTGTACGCTTGGAACTGACGTTATGAATATCCCACAAATTATGACGGACTACATCGTTGAACTAGATCGTAGTGAAACGGTAGAGGCTTGTTTCGATGCACTCTCAGGTGGTGCGCAAAAGCTGGGGTTTCAGGGTATTGTCTATACCTCAATTGCGATGGGGCTCAAACCGTTGGAAGATCACGGGCCGCTGTTCTTTCGCTCAGAAGGCTTTGATGCCAATTTTCTCGCACACTACGAAGCGGAAAATTTCGCCGAACACGACTACACCATTAAACGTATTTTAGAAGATAATCTTGCCTCGAGTCACTGGCAGAAAGAAATTGCTGCAGGGTGCTTGCTCGCTGATGAGCAGCGTGTGATCGATGTGGCGAAGTACGATTACGGGATAAATAACGGGCTCTCGATTCCCCTGTTGAAAAATGCCTATCATATGGCTGGTAGCAGTGTGGTCAGTGAAGAGGAAGACTTGCAGTTCGATAAGTTGCTTGAGGAGCGCCTAGAGCCACTGCAGGCCATGATTCGGCTATTTCACAATAAAACTTATGCGGATATTGGCTTGCGAAAAGCGCTCTACCTTCCGCTATTGCAGAGTCTGAGCGAAGTAGAAAAATTAGTACTACGCTACTCTGTCAGTGGTTTGCCATTGAAAATGATCGAGCAGGCAACCGGAATGAGTGCCAGTTATGCCGGGAATGTGCGCGCTGCTCTTTTTCGAAAATTGGGGGTGAGTAATGTTGCCCAGCTCTCCTATATCGCCGGCCTGCATCGCATTCTAGAAATGCTTTAAACACGAAAATAACTGATTGTAAAACAGTCTACCTTTCCT
>JBMZCU010000036.1:0-16621 GCA_049613705.1 Pseudomonadales bacterium
TGTGCACTTATTTGACACTGCACACCAGCTTACGAGCAATGTCGTGTTTAGGTTGTCTTGTTAGAAGAATCGAACCTAGAATACTTACTCCAGTGTGTGCCTTGATCATACTTTATGATCAGACGAGCCAGTGCTACTCCCGCGCGGTGCCTTGAGCATACTTTATGATCAGACGAGCCAGTGCTATTCTCGCGCGGTGCCTTAATCAAACTCCATCATCAAACGAACCAATCCTGTTCACGCGCATCCATGCGCTCCACAGGATACCTACATCCCTGTAGTAAGTAGGGCGAGTACCGATAAATGAAAAGCACTGCTTTTCCCGGAGCTGCGACTCAAAGCTACGTTTTGAGGACTTCCATGCTCAAAGCACTCGCTTTACTCATGGGGCAGGCTCTCCCCAGGCTCGGCTGCGCAGCAGCCCGGATGTACTGCAGAGTTTGCAGAATAAGCTCACTCACCTAATTCAATCCAACTCGACATTTAGAGCGTTTCTAATAGCTTATACGGCGTATCGAATCAGCATACACGCTAAGTCCTGATCCGCTTCGATTCTTAAGTGCCGTACACCCTGTTTCCCCGTAGTGCTGTAGTGGCCATCTGATACTAATCAACTAAAGTGCTGGTGATTGATAAGTTGCCATGAAGAGTTTTGTGGACAGGGCATTTGTCAGCGATTTCCATTAGTCGTTGCTTTTGCGCATCTGTTAAATCCCCTTTAAGAGTTATTTCGCGCGAAATTACCTCGATAGACTGCGGCTTTTCGCTGTCGCAATCTTGGCAATCTTTGATGTGAGTACGGCTGTGGGATAATGTGACTGAAACATCATCAAGGGCGAGTTTTTTGCGATTAGCGTACATGCGAATAGTCATCGAGGTACAGGCGCCGATACTTGCGAGCAGTTGCTCGTAGGGATCTGGCCCTAGGTTATCACCCCCAAAGTCTAGAGGTTCGTCACTCAACCAATAGTGGTTGTCCGTGTGAATATCCCGCGTAAATTGCTTGTTGCGCTCCCCAACAATTACATGGCCGCGTTGTACGGTTGATGCTTTGTTAGAAGTGCTCAGCTGTTGGCTCGGTAAATAACGCGTAGCCCATGTGGCAATTGATGTAGCGACATACTCCGCATCATCTTTGCTTGTCAGCAAGTGGTCAGCATTATCTAGGGTGATGAATGATTTAGGATGCTTTGCCTGGCGGTAGATTTTTTCAGCTTCACTGATCGACACTGTTGCATCCACCGGTGAGTGGAATATCAATAATGCTTTTTTAAGCGATGCTATATGATCAGAACTCTGGTCGCGTAAATCATCTAAAAACTGCTTCTTAATTACAAATGCGCGACCTGCCAAGTTAACGTCTGCCTGACCATGCTTGTCGATATCTTCTACGTGCACCGCAAAGTTCTTGATCACATGCTCTGCGCTACTCGGTGCAGCAATGGTCACTACTCCCAATGATTCGGGGATGAATTGAGCAGCCTTTAGCACAGCCGCGCCGCCTAAACTGTGGCCCACCAATATGCTCGGGGCTTGATACTCACGGCGCAGGAAATCTGCCGCTGAAACGAGGTCTGCAATGTTTGATGAAAAGTTGGTATTTGAGAAGTCACCATCGCTATTGCCAAGACCTGTAAAATCAAAGCGTAATACACCAAAACCGCGAGCAACCAGTGAACGTGAAATTCGAGACGCTGCCGCAATATCTTTGCCACAGGTGAAACAGTGAGCGAACAATACAAAGGCGATCGGCGAGTTTTGTGGTAGCTCTAATAAACCGTTAAGCTGTAACCCTTGCTGGCTACTGGTGGCAGGAAACTGAACTTTAGTGCGCTTACTCATCTATAACCCCTATCTAGTGCTTCCATCAGAGATTACGACCCTAGCACGGACAACCTGTATTCGCTATTACGCAGTTACAGGTAATGTATGGTTAGGCACGTCTCTTCTTAAGGTGTTTAAGAGGTTGAAAGTGTACGAGGCTTTATAGAATTACATCTAGAGGCTTTAAGCCGGATGTTTATCATGCACTGGCTTTGCGAAGCGCTTTAATGAACTAGGATAAAAGCATCATGTTTGAAGGTGCTTTTGACGTTGAATTCACGGGATGAAATGAAAATTAAACTGTTACTGCAAACCTTTCTCGTTTATATCTTGGCGGGGTGTGTACTCATTACTTTTAACCAATGGCCGAACTTTGAAGGTAATGGGCATATCCCATTTTCTAGTTACCCCAGTAGTTTAGTGTGGTCTTTAGTTGCGCCGAGGCTCTTAGAAGATGGTCCGTTGTCTTCTTTTTTAGTGTACTTTGGCTCATTGCTTATTGGTTTTGCTGCTATCTACAGGCATCGAAAAATGCGTCATAAGCATGTTGTATAACGCTTGCTTGGGCTGTTATATCCGTACTTCCACTATTGATAGAGTAATGACTATAAAGCCGTCAGTTAGCTTGCGTTATGTTTTGCTTTAGACAGCTAAGCGGCCAGTTTATTGTAAAGGTTGTAATAAGCGGGTTGAATTGACGCATGTCTAGCGCTGTCAGCGGCCCGCTTATCTCAGAGTCAGCGTTTAATTCGTCATGTGTTTGATTTCTAAGACATTGAAATTCGGATCTTCTACAAAGAAAGTTTCTTGTTGATATTCAGTGCCTTCAAAGCGTACATAGGGTTCATCTAAAAAACCATTATTAGCGGCGACGCGGGCTTTAACTTCTAGGTAGTCTTGCATCGACAAGTGAACTCCAAAGTGTGGCACACAGACTTTACCCATATCCACGTCGTGGCGGCTGCGCTCACTGCCTTTTGCGCTCCTAGGCTCAGAAGTGTGTAGTGTGAGCTCGTTGCCCCAAAAATCGATATCTTGCCATTTACCTTCTTCAGCCATGTCTAATTTACAGCCTAAGACATTCTCATACCAAGCGACGGTTTTGGTTAAATCGCCTGCTTCTATCGCTAAGTGAAATCTGTTACTTGTCATATAGCACCTTCTAATAATTATTAATTTATTAGTATCCTATAGAGGTATGCGCGCAATTTGCTGCTGAATTCTTCTAATTAAGCGCTAAGAATGGCAGAAAATTGTGCGCTGGCTGAGTTTAGTGATAGAAGCTGAATCTTGTTCAATCTCTGTTGAATAGTGCTCAGTTAGCAGTATAGATTGCAGTCCAAAAAGTATCGATGCGATGCATATTTGGCTTACTTACTAGTGCAAAATACTCTGTGACTCCTCAATAATTTGCTTGATGTAGTTCGCGACCAGGTCCACTCGTTTTAGCTGTCTAGAGTCTGTTTGCCTGACCAGCCAAATTGTTGAGTCTAAGCTGCATTGCTGCACAAACACGGGGTTTAAGTCGAATAAGCTGGCAGTAAATTTCGGCAGTGCTGCGATACCTAGGCCTGATTTAACGGCCATCAATTGCGCATTGAAGCTCCCAGTTTTAATGCTTGGCTGTGGCGCGTTTGTAAATTGCTTAAAGAGCTGAGCAAGCGGAAGATATGCCAGCTTACTGTCCCAGCCGATCAGCCGATAATTAGCAATGTCCTCGCGCTCAGATAGCGGTATTCCCTGGAGGTATGCAACACTGCTGTACAGCCCTTGTTTTAGAGAGCCAATTCGCTGCACAGTATAGTCGCCCTGCAAGGGACGATTTAGGCGAATTACGATATCTGCCTCGCGCTTTGAAAGGTTATCTGGACGGACATCCGTTACTACCTCAAGCTGAATCTTGGGGTAGCGATCCAGTAGAGACACGAGCTTTGGTATGATCAAATACTGTCCCAACAGCTCGGGAGCTGCGATACGAACGACGCCAGCGGCTTCACTGTGCGCTGTTGCTGCGCCGCGCTCTAGCCAGAGCAGACTAGATTCAGCCTGTTCGGCAGCGGGGAGCAGATTGAGCCCCGCTTCGCTCAATACGTAGCCATCTTGGCGTCGGTAAAACAGTTCGCTCCCGATCGCTAGCTCTAATTCCTGGATACGTCGCGAAACCGTTGAAGGGCTTACTCCCAAGCTGCGTGCAGCTTCGCTGAGGCCTCGCGCTCTCGCCACAGCGAGATAGTACTTCAAGTCATCCCAGTTCATCGGCTTTCCATAAATAGAAAATGGCTTTGCATTTTTATCTGTATTCCTTAACAACCCATATGCTTATGCTGAATTTAGCTTAGCACAAACGAAAAGGTGGAATATATGACGAGACGTATTGGGCAATATCAATTTGCGGAATTTGGTTCTTCAGACGTACTGCAGTGGCAAGAGTCCGAGTTGACCAAACCTGGGGTCGGTGAGGTGACAATAGAGCACACAGCCATCGGCGTGAATTATATCGATATCTACCATCGCAGCGGTCAATTCGCCGCGCCTTTGACATTGCCCAGTGGTCTAGGGGTAGAAGGTGCTGGTGTGATTAGTGATGTTGGTGCACAGGCGTTAGGTTTCAACGTGGGGGATGAGGTGGTTTACGCAGGTGGGCCTCCAGGGGCGTATGCCAATGTACGTAATGTGCCTGCAGGACGGGTCATTAAATTGCCGAGTGATATCGCGCACCGCCAGGCGGCGGCTCTATTTTTTAAAGGCCTTACGGCTGAGTACTTAATCCGCCGCTGCTATCGCGTTCAAGCGGGTACTTGTGTTGTCTTGCACGCCGCTGCAGGGGGGGTAGGGCAAATCGTTTCACAATGGCTTAAACATTTAGGTGCAACAGTCATTGGGGTAGTGAGTACTCAGGAAAAGGCTGAACTTGCAGAGGCCAACGGTTGTGACCATGTTGTGATGCTCCAGAGGGACGATCTTGTAAAGCGTGTCACTGAGATAACAAACGGCAAAGGTGTCGACGTGGTTTACGACTCAGTAGGTCGAGATACTTTTGAGGCTTCGCTAGCTTGTCTAAAAGTGCGTGGCACATTGGTCAGTTTTGGCGCAGCTTCTGGCCCTGTAGCGGCATTGGACATCGCAAGTCTTGGTGCTCAGGGGTCGGTGTATCTGACACGGCCTTCAATCGCCCACTACACCGCTGATCGGCACGACCTAGAAACAGCGGCCCAAGCTGTATTTGACGTGATACGCAAGCGGGTTATCCGAGCTGAGAAAATCACGGAGTACCCTCTGAGTGACGCACCGAAATTACACCAAGCTATGCAGGCGCGTGAAACGATGGGCTCACTATTACTTGTGCCGTAGTGCGAAGCGCAAGCGGCTGAGCCAAGGTAGGTGCCAACAAGTTTTTAAATGTGCTTAGCGTGCACCACGGTGCACTTGTGCTTACT
The DNA here is from genome assembly GCA_049613705.1 of Pseudomonadales bacterium. Lineage (GTDB taxonomy): Bacteria > Pseudomonadota > Gammaproteobacteria > Pseudomonadales > Balneatricaceae > Rs1. The sequence goes on from JBMZCU010000036.1 coordinate 5,262, forward strand.
GAGGGCTAAATACCAGAGGGGGAACAGCTTGATCGCTAATAAAAAGTGCAGTTGTAGCGCCCTCTCTTATGCCAAGTTACGACACCCGTATAAAGGCTCTTCTTAATACACTATCTACCAACGAGGACAGTATTTATGTTACATCAAGCACAGGACACAGTGGCCTTTGATCTCAATCAGGCGCGCTATGACTATACGCCTAAATCCGGCACTGAAGAGGTTGCCCGCAACTTTGAATACGATATGCAGCGTTTTATTGAACACTCTAGTACTCAGCGGATTAATCCAGATCCAGTCGCGCTTTGCGCCTACCTGACATCGGCTTATCACAGCCTTGAAAAAGGTTTGGCGATGGCATTACCGAAAGCAGGTTTTGGCGCGCGCAAAATTCGTCCAATACTTGCAGCCATCCACACCCTTGAGCAATTGCAAGAAGCCTCCTTTGCCACACAGGGCGCGCGCGGCTGCCTTAAAGCGTATATTGAGTATCACGACGTGCGGGGCCTAGCACTGCCTGCTGAGCTGGAGCGAGAATTGAGGGATTTTGTCTTACAAATGCCTAAGCGTGTTTATCCAGGCGGTGCTATTAGATTAACCCGCGCACAAATCGAGGCCGCGACGGCTTTCGATTACGAGCGTTTTGTATTCAGCCGCAGTAGTGTGCGCCATTTTAGTGGTGAATCAGTATCACAAGATCGCCTAGCTAACATCGTACGTCAGGCGTTAAAGTCACCGCGCAGCTGTAACCGTGAAATGCGCCGCGTACACTACTCGACTGATTCGGATCAGATGCAGCGGCTATTGAGCTTTCACTCTGGCAATCGTGGTTTTGGCCATTCCTTGGGGGCCGTGCTAGTCGTGACATCAGATTTGCGTGAGCTCGATATGATAGGCGAGCGCAATCAGGGCTGGGTCGATGGCGGAATATTCGCTATGGCGTTGGTATTTGCAGCGCATGCTAACCGGCTGGGGAGCTGCATGCTGAATTGGTCTGAGTCTTGTGATCAAGATAGGCATTTGCGCGAAGCCTTTGATATCCCAGATAACGAGATAATCATTACCTTACTCGGGCTGGGGCACTTGCCAGAAGCGTTTGAGGTTGCCGCCTCCCCTTCGCCCCATGTGGATGATGTGATGTGTCAGCTCGAGGAGGTAAGTTAACGTTGCACTTGTACCTGTGTGCGATGAGTGAATGTATCGGGTATCTGGCTGTACGCTATTCAGTTGTGGAGGATGGAGGGAAGCGTTTACCACACAAAAGGTGCGCTCAGGTGTGTGGAGTGTGAACCAATGAATACCGGGCAGTACACTCATGGCTGACGGTGGTGCTATCGTCTGATATTCGCCATCAATCAGCAGCCTAACGTGCGAACTAAGAAGTGTGCACCGCCCTAAATGCTAACTGTTTGGCCTCTAGTTATGATGTCAGCTCATGCCTGGTTTGTAAAAAACATCTCTCCTCCCTTGCTGTGATCTTGGATACCCCTCACAATCACAAAATTTGATATCACAATCAAAGAGTTTGATACGCAGCGTTAATTTATCTTCGAGTTACAACCTAAATGATAGAACTATTTCGCCCTTTGCTTAGGGGCTTTGGCCAGCTGATCTTTATGCCTCACTGTGGCGCGGGCGTTATGGTGTTGCTCGCGATACTGGTTAACTCACCGCTGATGTTTTTAGCAGCGATAGTCGGTGGCCTCGGTGGAACACTGGTGGGGCGCTGGGTAATGGTCAAGTCTGCTTTCCAAGATGGGTTAGCGGGATTCAACGGGGTTTTGCTAGGACTTGCTGCAGTGATTTTTTTGCAGTCATCAGCCTTACTTTGGCTGGTGATCTTTATCGGTGCAGGTGTAGGGGCTTACTGCTTTAATTGGGGGTTGATGCGCAACTGGCCTCTACTCACAGCGCCTTATATTTGCGTGATGTTATTGATGTGGTGGCAACTGCCAACACTTGTTCAACCCGATGGTGGTATCGGGCTGAATTTCGCTGATCACACTGTTGTATCTGCACTGCTGGCAGGTATCGGCCAGATGGGGTTTCAGGGCAATGTACTTTCAGCCGCTATCATTATGCTGGGCTTACTGTGGGGCGGTAGTTGGCGCGCTTTGGGTTGGGCCTCTATCGGCAGTGCTTGCGGAACACTATTAGGGCTTGCCGGCGCTACAGAACAACACTTGATGATCGCAGGTTTTGCCGGTTACAACAGTGCATTGATCGCAGTTGCACTTGGCGTAGTATCCGGACACCGCATCAAAAGCTGGCAGCCCTGGCTCGGTATGTTAGTCGCGGGACTGCTGGCGCTTTGGGGCTTTCAGTTATCGATAATTCCCGTGTTGACCATTCCCTTTGTACTGGCGATGTGGATCGTGATGCTAGTTGAAACATTAAAGAGGCGGCGACGGGGCGAGTTTTGAGATGAAAGAGTCCGATCTCTATTTTCCAGTAAAAACGTTCCTTAGTTCTCTGGGCTATGAGGTTAAAGCTGAAGTCAATAACTGTGATGTTGTAGCATTCAAGCGCGATGAAGGTGCTGATAAGCATACGGCGATAGTGGTTGAGCTTAAGCTGAGTTTTTCATTGGAGTTACTCGTGCAAGGGACTCAGCGTCAGGCGCTCACGGATAATGTTTACCTCGCGATTGCTGCACCTAACACCGCTACTAAACGCCGTAATTGGCGAACAAAAGAGGCGGGGTTTCTCAAGCTTTGCCGCCAGCTCGGGTTGGGTCTGTTGCTGGTTAAAGTGGGGAGTGCTGCATCAGATGAATCAGTGTGTGTATTGCTCGATCCCGCACCTTATGCACCACGTAAAATCCAGCGCAAGCAGGCTTCACTGCTGCGCGAGTTCAATGCGCGTAAGGGGGACCCGAACATAGGTGGGGTGAATAAAACGAGGATAGTTACGGCCTATCGCCAGCTGGCTATTGAGTGCGCTCAGCAGTTAGCACAGAGCGGGGAACTTAGCCCTGTGCAGCTGAAAGAACTGACACAGATTAGCAATGCCGCTTCGATACTACAAAATAATTACTACGGATGGTTTGAGCGAATTAGGCGCGGAGTGTATAGGTTAAGCGAACCGGGTAGGTGTATGTTACGCGATCTTGCAAGCACCCACTCAGAGTCTCAGTCCATGAGTGCGGCAGAATAGCTATCTGCTGACATCGCTGCTAGCTCACCAGCTTTGAGCTTAGAGGGCGTGATGCCAAAGCTCCGTTTGAAGTCTCGACTAAATTGAGCCAGGCTGTTGTACTCGATGCGATAGCTGGCACTACAGGCTTTATCTCCTTCTAAAATTAACTTTCTAGCCCCAAATGGCGTTACTGATTCGACATATTGCGAAGGGGCAGTGGCATGGCTTTTTTAAACATTTGATGGAAGAAAGTTTTGCTCATGCAAAGCACGTTGTGATGGCAATCTACATGCTGGTTTATGTGCTCGATGATAGGAGAGAGCCGCAGTAGGTCATAGCGACGCAGCAGCGAACAGCTAATCTTTACAGCAGTTAATTGAGAAGGATGCGAATTAGCTTTGGCTGCTACAGTGCATTTGTGCTTTCTCACGGATTCTTTACCAAATGCCAGATAGGTTGTGCTAAATGTAATCACTGGCTAAATAGGCCTACAACACGAAGCTGTCGCAACCTTGAAACATTTTTTTATTTTCTTACGGGCTTTGCGCTATAGTTAATCCATACGACTAAAGTCTGATGAAATGATCGCACAGGGCTGCACATAGACGTTCGCTTGACGTAAATCACGGCACAGCGGCGTTTTTGACAACATAATAAAGTGGTGCGGCATGCTCTCTACACCTGATGTTTAGTTCAAAAGGGGTTTTATCTGATTGAATTAATAGGTTCACACTATGTTTATTAGTTTTATTTCGTCGTCTAAGCATAGGCGCCAGCTCTATGCTGCGCTGATGTTTGTCATTTTGAGCTTCGGTGTAGAATATTGGATTGAGGGCTTAATTGAACAGCGCCATGTTCAGGCGGCCAGTGTTGAAACGCTGCAGGAGCTCGGCGTAGTGCGCGCTAGGCTCGAGAGTATTCTCAATCACAACTTATCACTCATCACTGGGATGAGTATCGCAATTGCAGCCAACCCAACACTTGATGAAGAGGACTTTGCACAGTACGCCGAGCAAGTACTGCGCAATGAAACGTTACTCGTGAATTTTGCCGCAGCGCCGGATATGGTTGTCAGCTATGTCTACCCGCTAGAGGGTAACGAAGCCGTGATTGGCCTTGACTACATGGCGAATGAGGCGCAAAGGGCTGGCGTACTGGCAGTCAAAAAGGCCAGGACGCAACAGATCATTGGCCCGGTCAATTTAGTACAAGGAGGCCGTGCCTTTATCGGTAGAGCCCCTGTTTTCTTCTATGACCACATCCTTGAACAAGAGCGCTTTTGGGGAATTCTATCTGCACCTATGATGATAGAAAAAGTGCTCAACGCCGCAGGTTTTTTTCAGATGGAAGAGCGTCAAGGGCGCGCGGTAGGCTTGCGAAAAAAACACTTGGATGGCGACTACACTATGCTGCAGGGGCCTACAGGCGTCTTTCTCAGCAAGCCGCTGATCGTCGAACTGCTGATTGCAAATGAGTCTTGGGAATTAGGCATCCAGCGTGACTTTCAGCCCGAGGGTATGAGTGAGGTGATATTTTACGTGCGCACCGCGTTTGGCGCTTTCTTGCTGCTGATCTTAAGTATCATTTTGATACGCGTGCGCCAGAGTTACGAGCGAGGCTTATTGATTGCAGAGCTTAAATACCGCGAGAGCATGCTTGCCAGGGTGGGGAGTATCGCCAGTGTGGGTGGCTGGGAATACTACCCACAAGAGGGGTTTAAATTCTGGTCAGATGAGATATACAGCTTGCTGGGCTTAGACAACTATGGGCAGTTTTTGACGTTGCACCAATTGGAAACATTTGTCGAACCTGATCAACTTGAGTATTTACACCTTTCACTTCGCCGATTCGCCAACAGTGGCGAAGCATTGGATATCGAGCTATCGATAGAGGCGCTTGACGGACAACACAAGTGGGTACAGATCCAGGCTCAGCGCAATACCCGCGACGGTCAACAAGTTGTGCAAGGCGTGATACAAGATGTGACCGAGCGAAAGAAAAGTGCTGAAATCATTCGTCAGCAGGCGAATTATGACCCTTTGACCCACCTGATTAATCGCAGCCAATTTGATGAGAAGTTGGCTGAGACGATTAAAACTAGCCGGCGTATGAGTGCAGATTTCGCGTTACTCTACATCGACCTAGACGGCTTTAAGTTAATCAATGACTCGCTGGGGCATTATGTTGGCGATCAGCTTTTGATTCAGGTGGCGTTGCGCTTGAGTGAGAGCACGCGCAAATCCGATGTGCTGTCTCGTCGCAGTGGTGACGAATTTACGCTGATCATCAATCATTTGCGTGAACAGGGAGATCTAATACCCCTGATTAAAAGCCTGTTACACAAGCTTAAGCAGCCCTTTACTATCGCCAATCATCAAGTGTGTATCAGCGCGAGTATTGGAGTGTCTGTCTATCCTCAAGATGGTTTAGACGGTGCAACGTTACTGAAAAATGCGGACCAGGGGATGTACCGAGCCAAGGGGATGGGGCGCAATACGTACTGCTACTTTACAAAGCAGATGCAGATTGAAACCGATAGGCGATTAACGTTGCACACAGATATGGTGTACGCGCTGGATAATGATCTGATGGATGTTAACTACCAGCCCATTATCGACGTCACCAGTGGAGAGGTCGCAGAGTGCGAAGCGCTTATCCGGTGGAATCATCCGCAGTTGGGCATTATATCGCCTCAGGAGCTGGTGGAATTGGCTGAGAATGTCGGGCAGATTAAAAAGCTCGGTGACTTTGTGATGCGCCGTGCTGTGGCCGACCTGCGTGAAGTGAATCGTGAACTGGGTGCGGATATTGCGCTGGCGTTGAATAAATCCTACCGAGAATTTCTAACTACCGACGCCGCAGAACCTGCTTGGATAGACGCATTGATTGGCGAGCGCGCAGATTTACGCGTGACCATAGAAATCACCGAATCGCTGCTGATTGATAACGATGAGATTTACGATTTACTGCAAAAGCTGCGCCGTGCGGGGATAAATATTGCAATCGATGACTTCGGCACCGGCTATTCATCGCTCAGTTACTTGCGCCAGTTCCCTGTGGACTACCTTAAAATCGACCGCTCCTTTATCAAGGATATCGACAGCAGTGAGGAAGAACTGGCGCTGGTGGAAATAATTCTGGCGATGGCTAAAAACCTCGGGGTAAAAGTCGTGGCAGAAGGCGTTGAAAATGCTGTCCAGTTGTCACTGTTGCAAGTGCGCGAGTGCGAATATTGTCAGGGATATCATATCGCCAGGCCTAAGACCAAGGAGGGTTTATTACAGTGGCTGCACGCTAGACAGCGCGTGTTGAGTGAATAGCGAGCTAGGCAGGTTATTCGCACTAAGCTGTTAAGCTACCGCAGGTTTTATAGCTACGCGTTCGCGATTTAGCGTTGATGGGTTAAATGGTTCAGTGGAAATTACAGTGATGGGTGTCGACCTATAGCTATCATTTGTTATGATATAACATGCTAGTTTGCTATTGGAGGTACAGACATGTACGCAGCTAATACTTGGATAAGCCATGATCAAAGCTCCAGCGCCCAGCATTGGGTAAAGGGGGAGACTGCGCAGATACTTACCGCAATTTATACCCGGGCAATTAACCTCGTGCAGTTTGAGCGCTCTATGGACAAGGCGGTTAGCCATTACTGCCAAACGTTGCTCACTGCTGCCCCAAGATTGAATTTACGGCTCGCACTCAGTGCTGAGCATCCGGCCAGGGCGCTGTGTAAGGTATTACCTGCCCATGCTGAGCGCGACGCCTTTGCCGCTGATCTGGGCCAATTGATTGAAATGTACACTTGCCTGTTCGAGTTAGATGAGGTGGGGTTGCGCCTGCAAGTGATCGATCGTGCTATGTGCCCTCGCTTTCATGTCGATCGGCTGGGATGCCGGTTGGTGAGCACGTATCGTGGGGCTGCAACCCAGTGGCTAGATAATGATGATGTCGATCGCAGTAAGCTGGGGCGTGGTAGTTTGAGGGTAGGTGATGAGCACAGCGGGATATATCAAAGTGACTGTCATATTGTACAGGCACGTGAAGGCGATGTGCTTTTGCTCAAAGGTGAAGGCTGGCCCGGCAACCAAGGTTTGGGCGCCGTGCGCCGCTCGCCGCCTATGGTGAGTGGCGAGCGGCGCTTGATTGCGACTCTCGATTTTGCCTAGCTTGCAGCTGAGCGGTTAGAGCTTAAACTTTTGTACTTGATCCTGCAGCTCACAGGCCAGCTGCAACAGTTGCTCGCTAATCTGAGTACCTTTGACAGCATCTTCGCTGGACTGGTCGGCGACGTCGCTGATCTTGACGACGTTCTCGTTGATTTCATCTGCGGCTTGGTTCTGCTGCTGTGCGGCGTTGGCAATCTGGTTGTTTAACTCATCGATTTCGCCAATTTGCGCACTGATCTGCTGTAGCAAGCCCGCGACGTCAACAACTTCCTGTGCCTTCTCGGCTGCGAGCGTGTTGGATTGTTCCATAAAGGCCACAGCTTGGCGCGACTCACCCTGCAGGCCATCTATCGTTTGCTGAATTTGTTCGATGGCCTCACGCGTGCGGGTGGCTAAAACTCTTACTTCGTCGGCGACGACAGAAAATCCACGCCCGTGCTCGCCGGCGCGTGCCGCCTCGATTGAGGCGTTGAGCGCGAGGAGGTTTGTCTGATCGGCGATGGAGGTAATCATCTCGAGAATACTGCCAATTTGTATGGTCTTATCGTTGAGTGTGTTGATCATCTCAGTGCTCTGTTGCACCTGGTCGCGAAGCTTAACAATACCGCGCTGGGTATTATCGACTAAGGTCAGCCCACTGAGTGCCTGTGCATTGGCATCGTCTGATTTGGCGGCGGCATTTTCAGTACTTTGCTTTACCTCGTTGGCGCTGGCATCGAGCTGATTGATAGCAGCAGCCACCGTGAGAGTGCCGCTCTTTTGGGTTAGTACGGCTTCTTTGGTCAAGCTAGCAATTTGATCGACTTCGCGAGAGGCTTGTACCAAGCTCTGGCTAGAGGTTGAAATACTCTCAAAGCTCGCTTTGAATTTACTCAGCATACTGTTGAGTGCCAGTGAGACGGCGCCGAGTTCATCTGCGTGGTGTACTTTAATTTCACGGCTCAAATCCAATTCTTGTTCAACGCTGTAGATAGTACTCTTGAGGCGGCGCAAGCGCGAAAGCACCAGTTTGTTGAGTGTCAGGTAGAGAAGCAGGAAACAGAGCAGGGTTGTCAGGAGTTGAAAGAGCGCAGTCTTGGCCAGTGAGTCGCGAATACTCTGCTCAATGCTGGCCAGGTCGTAGCTGATTTTAACAGCCCCGAGCACTTCTCCTTCCTGAGCTTGATGACAGCCTAAACAAGCGCTGCCCAAGTGCTCAGTGCCAGCGCGCAGTGGCAGCACAAACTCCATTTGATTGCCTCCCTCTCCTGCCACTTCGCGATAGCGCTGCTCGCCGGCTAGCCCGGCCTCTTCGAATGCATCTTGCGGTGCTTGGTTGTCCTGGCCTGGACCGTAGAGCTTAATCACTTGATCGCCACGCAGTATTTTGGCCTGCAAAATATTGGGCTGTGATAGCACTTTTTGCTCTAGCAACGCCTTATTGCCCATAGTGCCGGTGAGCATCATGGTGTTGACGGCGTCAAAATAATTGACAGCCAAACTTTCCAACTTGTCTTTTAGCAGTGTATCCGAGAGTGCCTTTTCATCGATAAAGGACAAGGTTAAGTTGGAGCCAAGTAAAACCAGAGCAATGGCGAGCAGTGATGCTTTAATCTTAGTAGCGAGCGAGAGCGAGCGTTTTATCGTCATACAAGTACCGCGTTAAATGTAGGGGATAATGGCTGGGCAAACCGTAAAGTTAACAAGCTTATGGACTGACTTAGACAGCTTAAGTGTAGCCACTGAATCTGAACTTTGCTGAAACGAGTTCCGCTTTATTGTGCTTAATTGAGGATTTTAATCGCTTTTTTGTTTAATGCCGTTCTGATATTTAAATAGTATTAAGGCTTATAGGACCCAGTATAAGTGCGCTATAGAATGCACGGCTCTTCAACAGCTATGAGAACCGTACATGTTAGACGCTTTGAAACAGCACACGAAAATCAAACAGACGTTAAAGAAGACTAAAGGCTATGATGACCCTTACTATATTGTGATGGGCCTCCGTGAAGGACTGTCAGTTATCGAAGAGCGTGTAGGCCAGGTAAAGGCCGATCACAAAGAGGATATCTATAAGTGGCAGTATGTCGCTGTTGGTGACAAGCTCGCATTTATCAGCATCGCCTGTACCAAGCAAACCATGCGCAGCGTGTACGATGCCCTGATCGCTGATATTGATGCTCAAGGATATGGCGCAAAAATAGCACTGGTTCACCACAACAGCTTAGCTGAGCCTTTAGATACTCTGGCGAAAGCGGCTGAATCTTTCGAGGCGCTAGAGTATCCACCTGGTGCTGGTGTAAACGTGGCGCTGCAAGACTTTGCCGATACTCAAGGGGTGTGGGAAGGCATGCTCAACGGCGCATTTTCGCGCGCGTAGTGAACCCTAAAAATACGCCTTAGCTGTAAGGCCCGGTGGAGAGTGGTATGGCCCTCGATACTTGGCTGGCCTTTGTCACTATTAGGACGCCAGCTGGGCTACCTTTAGGCGCTCGCTCTACTGCATTACAGCTATTTCACTCGCAGCTTGAGTTTATAAGGCTGGTAGCTAGCGAGCTGTCAGCGCTGTTGCTGACCCATGGGGTACTCTTTTTACCGGTTAAAATACACGTGCGAGTTACTTCATTTGGCTGGGTTTTAGAGAGTGGTGCCGCTCGACTGACGTGTTGACACTGCCGTTACCATTGAGGCCAGTGGGCTACAGCGTGTAAAGCTAGCTTCTTTTTTCACTTACCAACCCCAAGGCAATTCTTTCTTCCGGCGCCGTATTTAGCCAATTTGTCGATCCAGCTCAAGCGCTGCAAGGGCAGTGACACGTGCTAGCGATCGCTGCACTGATCTACCTGCCTACTGCTAGTTGGGCGCTATACTATAGCGTTGACTGTCTCCGGATGAGGTTTGTCAATCGTGCGCTCGACAGTGCTTACTCGCACAGCGACAGCACGATTTTATGCTCGGCCTTGGGTGGTGGAGGAATGTGTGTGCACGGGCTTATGTCAGCCCTGTTCTTCTATCGTGGTGACTAGCTGTTTTACTTTATCGTAGCCTTGAGTCATGTGGCTATCGACGTGGGCGAGCATTGCCTCCAGGTCATCACCACAGGCCAGATCAACATATTCATCGTGAGCGTGCATATAGGGGCCGCTGCGGTGATGCGCTTTTTGATGAAGGGTGAAGTAAAAGTGCAGCCGGCCTTTCAAACGGTACCAGTTTTCCTGCAGGAGTTCGTGATCGCAGTGCCTGTACACTGTGTTGTGCAGTTCGAGCTCTTCAGTGATGGCAGCACTGCTATCATTGTCTTCGATCGCGCGTAACAGGCGTTTCTTCTGATGTTGTAACTCGTCAATAAACTGCTGGCTCTTATTCGGCCATAAAAGCGTAAACGCAAAGCGCTCGAGTTGCGTGCGAAAGGTATAGAGCTCATCGATTTTCTTGATAGTGATTGAGCTGACATACGTGCCGGTATAGGGGATATTCTCAATCAAGCCTTGATCAACGAGTTCACGTATTGCTTCGCGCAGCGGACCGCGACTTACCCCGAGAAGCTTGGATAACTGCAATTCGACTAACTGGGTGCCAGGGGGTAAGTCACCATTGATAATAGCTTCACGTAATTGCTCGACGACATTGGCGCGCAGCGTTCGATCTTTAATGGGTTTGATGTTCAGTGTGGCCATGAAAAAATCGGATTACCTTCAATTCAGATGAAACTGAGTGGAGCTGTTTTTTTGTGCATCATACGCAATAAAGACTGCTTTAACACCCGTTTTAGCTTACCTGGCGCTGTGAAATGAGGCAAAGGCTGGGCAAGAAACGCTTATTTTCTGTACAAAACCTGTCCTGACACACCCTGTTTCAGTGCTTTCTATTTATTATTACTCCTCTATTTTTGACTTATTAAACATGAGCTTGTGCTGATATCTTCTCAGTTTATAAGTATTTTTTCTGTGTGTATTTTAATCATTGTCAACAATCATACAAGATTACAACTTGACAATATTTCAATCGCTATTTAATCTTCAGCCATTCGTACTTTCGTGCGATGTATTTCAAGGTTGGCTGCCCGCATTGGCATGC
>JBMZCU010000037.1:0-16271 GCA_049613705.1 Pseudomonadales bacterium
ACAGTAAGTTGGGAAGAAGTCCATAGTGCGCGTACCTTTACGGATGCAGCGCTTGATGTCTTCCATTGAAGGCTCTTCGCCATCCATGTAAGCCATCATTAGGTCGTCGTCCTGCTCAACAGCAGTTTCGATCAATCTTTCACGGTACTCTTCTACTTGATCAACCATGTCCGCAGGAACATCTTTGATTTCGTAGTTTTCAGGAAGACCTGAATCATCCCACACATATGCTTTACGTGTTAGAAGGTCAACGATACCCACGAAGTCATCTTCGATACCGATAGGCAGAACCATAACCAGTGGGTTAGCACCTAGTACGTCCTGAGTCTGCTTAACAACGCGCAGGAAGTCTGCACCGATACGGTCTAGTTTGTTAACGAAAATGATACGTGCAACTTCAGATTCGTTCGCGTAGCGCCAGTTAGTCTCTGACTGAGGCTCAACACCACCAGAACCACAGAATACACCAACACCGCCGTCGAGTACTTTCAGTGAACGGTATACTTCAACTGTGAAGTCAACGTGACCGGGAGTATCGATAACGTTTAAGCGGTGATCGTTCCAGAAACACGTTACGGCAGCTGACTGGATAGTAATACCGCGCTCGGCTTCCTGTTCCATGAAGTCAGTAGTTGATTCACCGTCGTGAACCTCACCTGTCTTGTGGATTTGACCGGTTAGCTTCAGGATACGTTCTGTCGTGGTAGTCTTACCCGCGTCAACGTGGGCGAAAATACCAATGTTTCTGTATTTTGATAAGTCAGACATTGTTTTACTCGTCGATTGTTTAGCTAAAAATAGCTCAGGATATAAATTGCACAGGGCATAAATAGCGGAGCATTATACAGGATAAAGCTAGGGTTTGTGGAGACCTAGTTAAAATAAAATTAAGCGCCTGTAATTTGTTGATTTTAAATGATTTTATCGGGCTCTGCTTGTGGCTGTTGCAGGCCGAGTTGAGATATCCTATTGATTATTAGTTGAACAGCCTGTGTTGGCGAGTGATGCTATCAATACGTTACGCGTCTTATCTGCGATAGTTAAAAAGCTTGTCTGCGTAAAACCCCATACTGTGAATATGTAAATTTACTGAGTCTGGCCAGGTGGCTATTTCAGATTTAGCTAGCTGCCTTTTGTGATGTTTGAGTGTTAAAGGCGTTTCGGTTTTTCCGCATGTTGGCATGTATTCATCTTCCGTATTTTTTTATCAAAATGACTGCACTTTGAGTGCCAGTGTTTAAGCTCAAAGGGCAATCATTGGCATTTGTAGCGTTCAGCGGTGGTGAGGGTTAATGCCAACCCTTCGCTCTTTGCAGTGCGTTTAGGCCCGTTAACACTCACCTTCACAGTGCATAAGTGGAATTTAACGCTGAAAGCGCATAGATAATTTGATAAATTAAGCGGTTTTTACACTTGAATGAGAGCTGTGCGCAGGCGGGGAGCGTTTCTTGCTGGCGTGGCAATGTGCATTTCGTATCGCGTACTGGCAATGGCCGCAGGCGAGCATATACGATTGGCCTTCATTGTATTGGTATCTCGAAAAAACAGGATTTGAACATGAGCGCCACCGGTACGTTATACATTATTTCAGCCCCATCGGGAGCGGGCAAAACAAGCCTTGTTAAAGCGCTGTTGGCGCGTGATGAGCGCGTGCGGGTGTCCGTCTCTGATACCACGCGTGCGATGCGCCCGGGCGAGGTTGACGGTGTGGACTACAATTTTGTCGATATGCAACGCTTCGATGAAAATATCGCCAAAGGTTTGTTTCTCGAATATGCCGAGGTATTCACTAATAAGTACGGCACGTCTAAAGCATGGGTTGAAGACCAACTGGTGCAAGGTGTAGATGTTATCTTGGAAATCGACTGGCAGGGTGCCCAGCAAGTGCGCGAGCTGATGCCGCAGGCGCAATCTGTTTTCATTTTGCCTCCCTCTAAGACCGAGCTACGTAAGCGTTTGCAGGGTCGCGGCACAGACGAGCAAGCGGTAGTCGACCATCGCATGGATAACGCAGTCGGTGAAATGGTGCACTACAATGAGTTTGACTATGTCGTCGTGAATGATGATTTTGAGCAGGCTCTAGAAGCATTGGCGGCTATTTTCGTCAGCCGTCGTCACTTGCTGGCAGCGCAGCAGGCAGCACACGCGACACTGTTGGCTGCACTGGTTGAGAATTGAGTTAACTCAACCTCATGTGGCGGGGCTTAACACGCCGTTTTGCTGCAGTGCAGTTTTAATGCCGCGAGGTACTGATGCGCTTTGCGTGCTGGCTGTACAGATCATCCGTGAGGTCGGCAGGACTTGCCCTAGCTTGCGGTGATTAGTTGAACAGGTGCGGCCTTTTCTGTATCATGCTGCGTCCATTTAAGTGTCGTAGACACTTCTTTTAATTGTTTGAGGTTTACCATGGCTCGAGTTACCGTTGAAGATTGCCTAGAAAATGTAGATAACCGTTTTGAACTGGTGATGGTTGCGGCAAAGCGCGCACGTCAGTTGGCAACAGGTGGTAAAGACCCCCTTGTAGAGCGCGAAAACGACAAGGAAACTGTTATCGCACTGCGTGAAATCGCTGAAGGTGCAGTGGATCGTACAATTCTTAACGATATCCCGGTTAACTAGCTTTCCAGAAGCACTCAGATGGGGCATTATTGACTGTATATCGCCAAGGCTAGGTTATACAGGATGAGTAATGCCCACAATCGATTCACTTTCTGATCGGCTCGTTGACTATCTGGATTTAGAACAGGTCCATCAGGTGCGTCGTGCCTATTTTTACGCGGAGCAGGCCCACGATGGGCAGTGGCGTAAAAGTGGCGAACCCTACGTTACACACCCTCTGGCAGTTGCCAGCATCCTCGCCTCCATGCACATGGATCCCCAAAGTCTCATGGCTGCCATGCTGCACGATGTTATCGAAGACACCGAAGTTGAATTTAAGGGCATCGAAGGCCAGTTCGGTACCCCTGTTGCCACAATAGTTGACGGTGTCTCCAAGCTGACCCATCTCGAGGGGACCACGAAAGCGGAAGCGCAGGCCGAAAACTTTCAAAAAATGGTCATGGCCATGGCCGAAGATATTCGCGTTATCCTGGTCAAGCTGGCAGACCGACTGCACAATATGCGTACCTTGGGCGCGATGCCGCCAGAAAAGCGCCGTCGCATTGCCAAAGAAACACTCGATATCTACGCGCCAATAGCTGCCAGGCTGGGGATGCGTACTGTGCAGGTTGAGTTGCAGGAGCTCTCTTTCCTCTCTTATTATCCGATGCGCGCCCGGCGCATCCGCCACGCGGTTGCCAAAGCCCGCGGCCAGCGCAAAGACCTGATCACCACGATTGAAAGCTCGATGAAACAGCGCTTGGAACAAGAGGGGCTGAAGGGCGAGGTCTTTGGGCGTGAGAAACACCTCTACAGCATTTATATGAAGATGAAGACGCAGCGCAAGCAATTCGTCGACATCATGGATGTTTTTGCTTTTCGAATTGTGGTTGATACCGTCGACGACTGCTATCGCGTGTTAGGTGCCGTGCACAATTTGTATAAGCCGGTGCACGGGCGCTTCAAAGATTACATCGCTATCCCTAAAGCCAACGGCTATCAGTCACTGCACACCGAGTTATTCGGCGCTAAAGATATCACTATAGAGGTGCAAATCCGCACCCGCGAGATGCACGCAGTTGCCAGTCAGGGGATCGCGGAGCACAGCCACTATAAGCAGAATGGGGCAACCTCAACCGCGACAGCTGTGAGCTCGTTTAACCGTGCGCGCAAGTGGGTACAAGAGTTGCTGGAAATGCAAAAGCGCGCCGGCAACTCCATGGAATTTATCGACAACGTCAAGAAAGACCTCTTCCCCGACGAAGTGTATATATTTACCCCCAAAGGGCGCATCTACGAGTTGCCGCCTGGGGCGACGGCGGTGGATTTTGCCTATGCTATCCATACCGATGTCGGTAACTCTTGTATTTCGTGCCGTGTCAATCGACGCTTAGTGCCCCTGTCTGAACCTTTGGAGAGCGGACAGACAGTCGAGATCATTACCACCCCTAGGGCGAAGCCGAATATGGCCTGGCTCAACTTTGTCGTCACAGGTAAGGCGCGCTCTAGCATACGCCACTTCCTCAAGAACCAAGAGCGCAACGAATCTATTGCCATGGGACGTCGTCTTCTCAATCAATACCTGAGCAACTACGATATTGCCGTGGAAAATGTGGCGCAGTCCAAACTGAATGCCCTGCTTGAGGAGGCGAAGTTTAAATCTGTGGATGAGCTGCTGCAGGATATCGGCGTTGGCAATCGCATGGCCTACGTGGTGGCGCGCCGTCTGAAGCCGGATAACGAAGAGGGCGCAGAAGCTAAAATGGCACAGCGCTCGCTGGCAATAGAGGGTACTGAAGGAGTTGTTATTCAGTATGCCAAGTGCTGCCAGCCGATCCCTGGAGATAACATCGTCGGCTATACCAGCAGTGGCCGAGGTTTTGTGGTGCATCGCACGAATTGCAAGAATATCCGCAGTCTCAAGGATGACCCTGAGAAGTGTATTTATCTTGAGTGGTCTGAGGCGCTGGAGGAAGAGTTCTGCGTTGGGCTCAAGTTAGAAGTGGCATCCGAGCGCGGTATTATTGCCAGCCTGGCGGCCACGGCGGCGCAAACTGGCGCCAACATTATGAAGATGGACCTCGGTGAAAAAGAGGGGCTGTTGTGTTCGGTCGATATGGAATTGGCTGTGCGAGACCGCATCCATCTGGCGCGTGTGATTAAGCGCTTGCGCGCCTTGCGATCTGTTAGCAGAGTCGCTAGAGTTTAAGGTAGGACGAAAGTAGCATTGCGCTGCTCTTCGGTATCCTAAGCCAGTGTTCATCTTGGTTTGGGACACTGTAAAGGCACAGTGGTATAAAGGCCCTCAGTGGCTATTTGTACGCTGTTTGTTGTCAGATTTTAAGCACCAGTTTTACACGTTGTGCAACGTGCGGTGTGAGCAGTAAATGGAACTAGAGGGCATGCCCTCTGAAATTAGCGGTTCATAGGGATAGTGCATATACAGCGGTATCCATTTGTAACACACAACGTAAAGGATGGTGAATCAATTGGCTGTCGGAGTTCACAGATTGGATATTGCAGAAGAGAGCGACGACTCTCTAAGGCTTGTGCTACTGCACGATAACGAAGGCAAAGTGCTTGTGCTGCTCCCAGCGGCCCACTTGCTAAACTTGGTTGTACTATGGCGGGAAACGTCGCGTAACCTGCAGCCGGCGCGTGAGGAGGATGTAGTTAAGTTTTTTTCGCAGGAGGCGTTACAGCACCCCGAAGGGCAGCGCAAACTGTTCTCGCTGCAGGTCTTCATCGACCGGGCGGCGACCAGCGCGCCCACTTTCAGTGTCATAGAACCTCATTCAGGCCTTACCTTTAACGCCAAGCGCGAGTGGCTCAGCGGCAACGCCTCTGTGCTGAATATCGGTATGAGCCCGCAAGACATTCTCGAAATGCAGCCCCAGGGCAGCGATGAAGTCGTGATTTCCAAAGCGGTTGAGCGCTTTACCGCGCTGCGTATTAAACAGCGAATGGAAGATACCTTAGGCCTGCCTAGCTTGCCGCCGACGGCGCAGAAGATCGCTGAGCTGCGTGCCGATCCGCTCGCCGGCGTCGATCGATTGGTGCCTATCGTGCGTATTGATCCCAGCCTTGCGGCGCAGGTGATGAGCTGGGCGGTATCACCCTACTATGCGACACCGGGCGAAGTGCAGTCCATCGATGATGCGGTAATCCGTGTGCTCGGCTTTGATCTGGTGGTTAACCTAGCGCTAGGTATTTCCATGGGCAAGACATTGACCATCCCTGAAGATGCGCCGCGCGGACACACTCCCTACTGGATTCAAGCGGTGTATACCGCGACGTTAGCCGAGCGTCTGTGTCGTGTTATGAAGGCCGAGGATGCGCCCAAGCCTGGGTTGGCTTACCTCACTGGGCTCATTCACAACTTCGGATACGCCGCGCTGGCACATTTGTTTCCACCGCATTTCTCGCTGCTCTCGCGCTATTTGGAAGCTAACCCACACATGAGTATAGAGCAGACAGAGCGCCACGTACTCAATGTTACACGCGAGCAAGTGGCCGCTTGGTTGTTCGACTGCTGGTCGCTGCCCAAAGAGGTGTGTATGGGCGTGCGCCATCTCAACTCGCCGAATCACCCTGAGTCCAATATGTACGCCAAGTTGATATACTTGACCAGCCGCGTACTGCGACGTGAAGGGTTGGCAGATGGCCCGATTGAGCCGCTAGATCCTCAAGTACTGAAGGATACAGGGCTTACTGAGATCGCCATCGCCAAGGAGAAGCGGGCTATGCTCGAGAAGAGTGAAGAGCTGCTAGAGTTGGTTGAAATGCTAGAAGTTCAGCAAAAGCGCGAAGCGGCCTCTGAGCCACAGAAAGCGTAATCACCCCGGCCCTGGAAGCTTTCCGGGGCCAGTCTTTAAAGGGCTTTGGCCTTATTCAGTCAGACTCTGTTCCAGTGCTTCAAGCTCTTCTAGGGCGTCTAGCCACTGCATTTCAATATCTTCGGCCTCGGCTTTTGCGCTCGCCTGATTCGCCAAGGTCTCTTTGAGCACCTCTTTGTTGTCGTCGCTGTAGATATCACCATCGGCTAACTGCTGTTCGCACTCGCTGAGCACGCTCTGTAGTTTGTCGAGTTTCTTCTCTAATGATTCGACTTGCTTTTTTAGCGGCCGCAGTTTGTTGCGCTGTTCGGCGGCGAGGCGCTTTTGCTCCTTCTTTTCCTCGGCGCTGATTGACTGGCTTTGGCGCTGTAGTGGCTTATCGGCGCTCTGGTTGCGCTTTTGTTCGATCAGCCACTGCTGGTAATCCTGAAGGTCTCCTTTGAACTCACTGACTTCACCGTTAGCGACGAGCAGAAACTCATCCACCGTGTTGCGCAGTAAATGGCGGTCGTGAGAGACCAAAATGACGGCACCTTCGAAGCCTTGTAAAGCCATTGTCAGAGCATGGCAGACCTCGAGGTCCAAGTGGTTGGTCGGCTCATCGAGCAGGAGTAAATTTGGTTTTTGCCAGGCGATCAGCGCCAGTGCAATGCGCGCTTTTTCTCCACCGGAGAAGCTCTTGACGGGGGCGAATGCATCGTCGCCAAAAAAACCAAATGATCCCAGGTAGTTGCGCACTTGCTGGTCGGTGGCCTGAGGAGAGATACGCATGATGTGTAAAAGCGGTGAAGCTTCGAGGTCTAGAGCTTCGAGCTGGTGTTGCGCGAAGTAACCGACCTTTAGGTGTTCGCCGCTGTAGCGCTCACCGCCGAGGCGTTCAATATCGCCAACCAGGGTTTTTATCAGGGTAGATTTACCGGCGCCGTTAGGCCCTAGAAGGCCGATACGCGAACCGGGCGTGAGCATCATAGAGACGTTTTCTAACACCGCTTCACCTGCGTAGCCGCAGTTGGCTGCGCGCAGTGAAAGCAGTGGGTTGGATACCTTCTCGCTGCACTCAAAGTGAAAGCTGAAAGGGCTGTCGACGTGGGCGGCGGAAATTTTCTCCATGCGCTCGAGCTCTTTGACTCGGCTCTGCGCCTGCTTTGCTTTAGAGGCTTTGGCCTTGAAGCGGCGTACAAAACTCTCAATCTCAGCGATGCGCTGCTGCTGTTTCTCGTACTGCGCCTGCTGTTGGGCGAGACGTTCAGCTTTGGCGAGCTCAAAGCTACTGTACTGCCCTTTGTAGAGGTCCAGGCGCTGCTGGTGCATGTGTACTATATGCCCGACCACCTGGTCGAGAAAATCGCGATCGTGGGAGATCAGGACCAGCGTCCCCTGATAGTTGTTTAGCCACTGTTCTAGCCACAAGGTGGCATCCAAATCTAAGTGGTTGGTTGGCTCATCGAGTAAGAGCACGTCTGAACGACACATCAACGCTTTTGCAAGGTTTAAGCGAATGCGCCAGCCACCGGAGAGGTCGCTAATCTGGCGCTCACCATCATCGCTGGCAAAGCCGAGGCCGCTAAGTAACTGCTGGGCGCGAGACACGGCGGTATAGCCATCGATATTGTCCAGTTCTGCGTGTAGCTCGCCAATGCGCTCGGCGCGGTTTTCGCGTTCGGCCTCTGCAAGGGCGTGCTGTACGCGGCGCAGTTTTTGATCGCCATCGAGCACGTAGTCGAGCACCTTGCGCTCGGCGCTGTCCACTTCTTGTGCCATGTGAGCGATGACGTAGTTATTGGCAATGCTGAGCTCGCCGGCATCGGGCTGCAATTCACCGAGAATCAGCTTAAACAAGCTCGACTTTCCGACGCCGTTTGCGCCGATAATGCCCACTTTCCAGCCGGCGTGTAGGGTGAGGTCTGCCGCTTTTAGTAACTGCTGCTTACCGCGGATGAGATCGAGCTGAGAGATTTGAATCATAGTGTTTGAGTTTGCTTGCGCCGCCCTTGGCTGTGTTATGCTAAACGGATGATTTGGCAATGGTTTTGAAACTGGCGCGAATTTTATCACAAAAGCGCCACGCAAGTGGGTAAGGTGTTACACACCGCGCTTTCACACAGAGGTAAAGCTGGATGCCCTCCCTGGATTTGGAGTCGCCGCTGTGGCGCTTCGCGCTCGATTTTTACGCCGCTGAAGGCGTCGCTGAAAACCTGCTAGCGCTGCAAAATGATAGCCAGTGTCAGATTAATCAGCTGTTGTTCGCGCTGTGGGCGGCGACCCAGAAAATGCGCATTGAGCACCCGCTGGATTCGAAGGTAACCCATTGGCAGAATCAAGTCACAGCGCCATTGCGTCAGTTGCGTTTTGCGGTTCGTCAGGTCAAGCTAGCGCAGCCGGAGCTCGCAGCGCTCTATAAGAAACTCCTCGAGGCAGAGCTTGCTGTGGAGCAAGTTGAGATAGCGCAGTTGTATCGTGCTCGCTTTGAGTTGAGTGGGCGCGGCGACGATTTAAGTTGTGAGCAGCTGATGCTCGCCAATATAAACTGGGCCGCCTCCGAACTCTGTATGCCCGAGGCGCACCGTTTGCAGCTGCTACGTACACAGGCACTAGAGTTTTTGCAGCAGGATGGGCAAAATACTGAACTTTACAATGACTTGAGTGACTATTAGTAACTTGTTTAACATCTGATAGCACGACAGGCACACAAGTGTGCAACTCAGGCATACCTGACACACTTGTACACGATCTACATTTTAAATAGCCGCTGCCGCTGGCTTGTTTTTGAGCGGCCAACGTAATAAGGAATCACCGATGAAAAAAACACTGCTAGCGATGGCGATGGCAACTGTATTGGCAACCCCTTCGGCCTTCGCAGCCACACTGGATACGCAAGAGCAAAAGGTTAGCTACAGCTTCGGCTTGATGGTAGCCGGGCAGATTAAACCCGGATTTGAAGAGCTGGATCTTGAGGCCTTTACGGCAGCGGTAAAGGATGTTTATGAAAATAAAGAACCTCAGCTAAACCAAACAGAAATTGAGGCGGTGCTCAAAGCTTTCCAGGAGAAGCAAATTGCAGCGCAGCAAGAAGAGCTCAAAAAACTAAGTGAAGCGAACAAGGCAAAGGGCGAAGCATTTCTTGCTGAAAACGCCAAGCGCGACGGTGTAAAAACGACACAGAGCGGCCTGCAGTACGAAATCTTGACAGCCGGTGAAGGTGAGTCGCCAACAGCTGCAGATACTGTGCAAGTACACTACACAGGTACTTTGATTGACGGCACTGTTTTTGACAGTTCTGTACAGCGTGGACAGCCTGCGACATTCCCTCTTGGCGGTGTTATCAAGGGCTGGACTGAAGGGTTACAGTTGATCAAGAAAGGGGCGAAAGCCAAGCTGTATATCCCCGCTGAACTTGCGTACGGTGCGACAGGCTCTGGCCAGGCTATTGGCCCTAACGAGGCACTAGTGTTTGAAGTTGAACTGCTAGATATCACCAAGGCAGAGCCAAAAGCTGAGTAAGATGATCATCCCTCCCCGCGCTCGCGGGGAGGTCTTTCAATGAGGCGAACCTCAGTCGTACTCGTTGAGAATCCCGTTGCTGCCGATAGAGAGGTAGCCGCCATCTTTATTGAATGCGACAGCGAGAATACTCAAACTGGTTGGTCCGTAGGATTCTTTTTTCTGGCCGCGCCATTTTTTCAGCATGTTGCCAGTACGTGTATCCCACAGTTGTGTGAGGCCTGAAGAGGTCCCGGTCAGCAGCTCGCTGCCATCCTCTGAAAAGCGTGCGCTGAGATAGCTGATGCGCTTTTGCATAAAGGACTCATCCCCGGAGATATAGCTGACGATTTCACCGCTGGCGGTGTCCCAAACAACACCTCTGTCCAAGCTGCTGGCTGTAAAGGCTAAGCTGCCGTCACGGCTCAGGGCGACAGTGTCCACTATGTTCTCAAACGTGAGCTGCTGCAGAGCTTTTGCGCTCTTGATATCCCACACGGTGGCGGTGTAGTCGTCGGCACCGGTAATCGCCGTCTTGCCATCAGCGCTGAGCGCGACGGTGCGCACTCGGCCCTCGTGGCGCAAAGTGCGCTGGATCCCGCCGTTGACTATGTCAAAGAACACCGCCGTGTGATTGGCCAAGCCCAGCAGGGCGTAGTTGCCTTTAGGTGTCAGGGCGATGTCGAGTATTTCACCGGGCGAACTCCAGAACCACACAGGTTTGCCGGTAGACGTGTGCCAGAGTACTAAATCTTGCTGATTCGCGGTGACGGCAAAATCGCCTTCCGGTGAGAATGCGGAGGTGGCGATAATCGTGCGCGCGTCTTTCTTGTGATTCCAATCGTACAGGCGCTCTTCGCGAGAGACATTCCACAGGCTGCCTCCTTCCTCTTGGGCACCGATGACGGCAAAGCGCCCATCTGGGGAGAGCGATGCAGTATAGAGCCCCAGTGTGGCGTACTTTTGCCAGGAGACGGGTGGCTCACCTGGGCTACAGGCACTAAGCAGCAGGCACAGTGCGCCGCCGATGAGAATTTTAAATACGGGCATCAAGGTTGAGCCGCCGTGGAATCAGAGTGCGCGTGGTGTAGCAGTTCAATCATTTCATCTTCCAGAGAGAAGCGGCTTTCAAGCGCCTGCCCGAGCTGGGATAGCTCCTCGGCGAATTCGCGGATTTGCTGCACGGTAGGTTCTTGCATGTTGCTGAATTTGTCGTTGAAATCCAGTGCCATATCGGTCGTTTGCTGGATCAATGGGAAGAGGTCCTGAGCGCGATCAACACTGCCATCATCGAACTCACTCCCCTCGCGGAGCAGCTGCTCGTACACTTCGAAGTGACCGGAGGAAATGTAGTCGACCAACAGTGCGCAAAAACCGTTTAATGCTGGCGTAAAGCCGGCGGTGATCCGTTGCTGCGGCATAGAGACAAAATGGCTGATAAGCTTGCGCCGGCTCTCTAGCCATGAATCGATAATTTCACTGACGCCGCCCCATCGCTGCTGCGCCCCCTGGCATTTTTCTAACATATCGAAGCCCTCCTAGTTGTCACTCCATGCTAACCCTAGCCACAGGTAGGCGCAATAGCCTAGGTAAATAACACCGTCAGACTCAGCAGCGCATATTTGGCGTGGTTTGGCTGTACGCAAGTGGCTGGTTTTAGGCTATAGTCTGGGATAGCCCTGCCGATACTTGTCGGTAGTCGATTGATACCTTTGTACCTGTTGGAATTTTTTGGGAGTTAACTATGTTTCTGAGAGCGTTAGCGCTATTTTTGTTGAGCTTTACTCTGTCGTTTAACGCTGTGGCGGAAGGTGAAGAGCCCTATATCGCCTATGTCGAACTCAAACCCTTTACCGCCAACTTTGGCGACTCATCGGAACTGCACTACGTCAAATGCGAAATCACAATTCAAGCGGGTTCGCCCGAGACAGAGCAGGCAGTACTGGCGCATCGCGCGAGCATTCGCAACGATATCTTGTTTCTGCTGATGGCGCAGAGTGAGGAAGAGATAGGCTCGGTCAACGCCCAGAGTATTCTCTCTAAGAAAGCACTCAATTTAGTACAGCAAATTCTGATTGAAGAGACCGGCGAGCAAAACGTCACTGATCTCTTTTTCGTCAGCTTCGTCGCTCAGTAAATTGCAGGACTGGCAGCCGCTGCTGCCTGTGAAGATGTTGTCGAGCAGGCTCTTAAGGAGAGCCGCTCGATCACCAGGTGAATTACTCTCTTATGAGGCGCCGCTCCAACCGCTGTTGGGAGGCGCCTCACTCCTCTCAGCTGGCCATGTAATCGCTGAGGAATTTATCGAAGTCCATCGTATCCGCGGCTTCGATCTCGCGCTGCTGCACTAAAGACTCTTTCGCCTTGCGACTCAAGCTCTGTTCAACCTCTGACTCTAGCTCTGTGGCGAGTAAGTCCTCGCGGTGCTGGCGACTGGTGTGCAGTGCCCAATCAGTAAATTGCAGGCCGCTCTCGCGCAAGGAGGCCAGAATGATAGCCGAAGGCGTGAGATCGCTGTTTTCAACTTTGGCGCGCTGCTGCTTCACGCTGTTGCTAAACGCCTTACCGCCTTGAACCTTATCGATCGCCTTGGCAACGTCGGCGACTTGATCCAAGATCTGAGTAGCCAGCACGCCGCGCTCTACATCGCCGTTTAGAGTAGCGAGTTCTAGGCCAGGCTCGCGGCCGCGATTGACCACTGTGCTGTTATTGGCGCTAATGAGTTCACACTCCTCGGTGCAGATTTCGCGATCTTCCTGCAATAGGCAAGTGAGTAGGAAAGCATCCATGAACAGCGCTTGCTCGTTGTCGATGCCGACCGGGAGCAGTGGGTTGATGTCTGTATTGCGCACCTCAATGTATTCGACGCCGCGCTCAATTAGCGCATCGACTGGCTTTTCGCCGGAGTTGACGACACGTTTCGGGCGGATATCACTGTAGTATTCGTTCTCAATCTGCAAGACATTGGCGTTTAGCTGGCGGTAGCTGCCATCGACTTTAATGCCGATCTCGCGATAGGGAGCGTACTCTGTGTTAATGGCCGCTTTGAGCGATTTTGCATAGCTCTCTAGATAGTTGAAGCAAATGTCTAGATTTTCCTGCGCTTTGTTGGAGTAGCCAAAGTCGCTCATACGCAGTGATGTAGCGTAGGGCAGATAGAGAGTATGGCCGTTCATGCGCTGAAGCTGGTGATCGCTACCTTTCATAAAGGAGTCACACAGCGCTGGTGATGCGCCAAAGAGGTAGAGCAGTAGCCAGGACTGGCGGCGGAAATTTCGAATCAGTGAGAAGTAGCCGTCGGAGCGGTAGTTTTGCAAGCTCTGCTGGTTGTCACTGGTTTCTTGCAGCGCTTTCCACAGTCCGTCGCCGATTGAAAAGTTGTAGTGGATACCGGCGATGCACTGCATCGTTTTGCCGTAGCGACTCTCGAGGCCGACCCGATAAGTGTGCTTCATGAGGCCGATGTTAGAGCGGCCGTACTCGCCTATGCGGATGTCGTCACTGCTCTTGAGATAGCAGGGCATACTGGCATTCCAGATAACCTCTTCACCCAAGTGTTGGTAACTGAAGCGGTGCAGATCGGTCAGGTAGTCAATGGCGTCGCCGGCGTTTTTATAAACGGGGGTGATGAACTCGAGTAGCGCCTCTGAATAATCTGTGGTGATGACACTGTTGGTCAGGGCCGAACCCAGTCCCACTGGGTGATCTGTCTGTGACAACGCGCCTTGAGCATTGACCCTTAAGCCTTCCTTTTCAATACCGTGCATGACCTCACTTAGTAGATTGTCCCTGCCTGTGGCGACTAAGTGTTCAAGCTTAGATTCAAGAGCTGATGTCACATCTAAATCCTAACGTATTTGT
This sequence comes from Pseudomonadales bacterium, assembly GCA_049613705.1. Taxonomy (GTDB): domain Bacteria; phylum Pseudomonadota; class Gammaproteobacteria; order Pseudomonadales; family Balneatricaceae; genus Rs1. The sequence goes on from JBMZCU010000037.1 coordinate 13,776, forward strand.
TTGAGGCCCGATTATAAACCACTGAGTGCGGGGTGAGGCAATAATTAAGCACCAGATGAGTCAAAAAATATGACTGATTGGTCAGCTTTGGGCGCGTTTGAAACACCGTTGTCGCTAGGGTGAAAAAATACGCGGACGCAAGATGGTGCTGTCTTTAGGTAACGGGACTCCCTAAGCGCTGGCCGAAAAAGCGCCACTGCGGCGAATCTGCTGTTCGGGTTGGCGATAAGTTATTCAAAAGAAAGTACTTTATAAAAGTGCCAAATAATATAAGAAAATCTGATTAAGTATTAAATTATTGGTATTTGTAATTATGTTTTTCGCAGAATATATTGAAATTACTCAGTGCTGGCGAGCGTGCAGTACTGATCTAAATAGACAGCATGGCGACGATAAAAATAACCTTTAGTGGCCAGGCGTGCAGAGATTTAAAACGAAGTGTTCTATCGGCTGAGCAATACAGCTAGTGTCAAAGCCTTGGTTTTAAATTGTGGAGATCCAAATGGATAGAAGAAAAGTAGACGTGGTGTTCACCTCGCTCTTGATCGTAATTTGCCTGATTATCTTGACCGATGACAGTCTGAGTGAAGGTGGCGTAGAAACAGACCTAGGGTCGCTGTTCCTACCGCGTATCGTCGCGGGTTTTATCATAGCGTTCTCTGCCTTTATCGGCATCTCTTCACTACTGCAAGTGTTGAAAAAGGCTGAGCAGCAAGAGATAGAGAAAATTTCGCTCAGCGGTTTTCTCGGCGTCAATATCTATGTTGGTATCTTTATCGCCTATTGGCTATTTGTGCCCTACATCGGCTTTTTAGTCGCCACGCCTGTGGTGATGTTCAGCGTTGCTGTGCTCTTGGGCGGGCGCCGCTGGCTGGCAATTGGCGCGATGTCGCTCATCGTTCCGGTGCTGATTTTCTACGGCTCGAACTACTTCTTGCGAGTTTTTCTTCCCACTTGGTCTTTGACGTAAATAAGGCGGCGCACTATGTTTGATAATATTCTCGGCGGCTTTTCTTCAATCTTTGCGTTAGGCCCAATACTCGGCATTGTCGCAGGTGTCTTGGTGGGCATTACCTTTGGCGCAATCCCCGGTATCTCAGGGATCATGGCGATCTCCATCATCTTGCCACTGACCTTCTACCTCGATCCGATTATCGGTATTACTATGTTGCTGGCGGTCTATAAAGCCAGTATTTACGGCGGTTCTATATCGGCGATTCTCATCAATACACCAGGAGCTGCCGCGTCCTTTTTGACGGCACAAGATGGGCATGCACTGACTAAAGCTGGCAAATCAGGTAAGGCGCTCGATATCTCACTGTTCTCCTCGGTGACCGGAGAAATGCTGGCGACCTTGGTACTGATTTTTGTCGCGGCCCCGATCTCAGTTATCTCGCTACAAGCGGGGCCGATAGAGAAGGTCTTCCTGCTGCTATTCGCCTTTACCGTCATAGGTTCTCTCGCAGGTGAGTCCATCTCGCGGGGGCTGCTCTCTTGCTGTTTGGGCATGCTGTTCGCCATGGTGGGGCTCTCATCGATCACTGGCGCGACGCGCTTCACCTTTGGGGTGACTGAACTGATGGCAGGCTTTACCTTTATTCCCATGTTGATTGGCATATTGGTCATGCCAGAGGTGATCAATATCATCCGCAGGCGCCACGCACCGCATGTCAGCGCGCAAATGACGCGCTCGAGCAGTCCGGCGGACAACAAAATTAGCTTTCGCGAGTACCGCGCTTACTTCGGCACTATTTTGAAATCCAGCGGCATCGGCACCTTTATCGGGGCGCTGCCGGGACTTGGCTCAAGCACGGCGGCCTTTATTGCGTACGGCGAGGCCAAGCGGACCTCTAAAGAGCCTGAAAAATACGGCAAGGGCTCCGTGGAGGGGATAGCTGCGGCCGAATCTGCCAACAATGCAGTGTGTGGCTCGAGCATGATTCCCATGCTGACGCTGAGTATTCCAGGGGATGATGTGGCGGCGCTGCTGATGGGGGCTTTCCTGATCCACGGTTTGACTCCGGGACCGATGATTTTCTTTGAGCACACGCAGACGATTTACGCGATTTTCGCAGGCTTCTTGCTGACGGATTTGTTCCTGCTGTTCATCGCTCGCGCCGGTTTCGGCTTCTTTACTAAAGTCGCATCGCTCAAGCGCTACTTCATTTTCCCCTGCGTTACCGTATTCGCTTTCACAGGGGCGTTCACGACAGCACAGAATTTAAACGACGTGCTGATCTTGATTATCTTTACGGTCATTGGCTACGCCATGCGCATAGTGGGGCTCAACCCCGCCGTCTTTATTATCGGCTTTATCCTGACGCCTTTCCTAGAGCAGAACTTGGATCAGGCGATTGCGATTGTGGGCACGGATTACCACCTGTTTTTTGCATCACCCTTCTCTTGGGTCTTTATCGCGCTAGCCATTTTCTTTGTCGGCTCGAGCATTCACATGAAGAAGAAACACGCAAAGCGGCTAGTGCAGAGCTAGTCGCT
>JBMZCU010000038.1:0-16244 GCA_049613705.1 Pseudomonadales bacterium
CAATCTGCGCTTGAGATAACTGATACCCTGCACCAAATGGGTCTGCCCAAGGGTCTTGAAACGACTTCAAACGCGCCACACGATAAGGCTGAATAACCGCCAGTGAGCTCACCGTGACAAGCGCTCCCACTAAGATCACGAAAAACTGACTAAAGCGCATGCCGCCTAGAAAGATCATCCCCATCACAGAACCCATCAGGACAACCGCTGCACCATAATCCGGCTGCATAATGAGCAAAAAAACAAAAAAGCCTAACGGCAGTATAGGGCGCAACACTCCCTTCCAGCTATTGCGTACATCCCCTAAGCGGCGTAACAAGTAACCGCCGAGGTAAATAATCATGCAAAACTTAGCCACTTCAGAGGTTTGCAGGTTCAACACACCTAAGCGTATCCAGCGCTGTGAGCCGTTAACTTCGCGGCCGACACCTGGAATCAGTACGGCGATGAGCAGCAAGAACCCCAACACTAATAGCCAGGGCCCTAAATTATACCAGCGCTGCATCGATACCCGCGCCACCAGCGCAGCCCCGATGCAGGCAATTAAAATAAACGCCCCGTGGCGCATTGAGAAGAAAAAAGCGTTGTTGTAATTTTTATCGGCCACATCCAAAGAGGCCGAGGTAATCATTACAAACCCCATCAACATAATTGCAACGGCACTGCACAACAGCCATGCGTCAAAAGGCAATTGCCCGCGCGGGATTGAAAACCAGCGCGTGGCAAACCTTTGATCGACATCGAACCACTGTGTCTTAGGCTGCACTCAAGCCTCCTACTGCAGACTTAAAAGCATGCCCTCGAGCCTCATAGTTGCTAAACATATCAAAACTGGCACACGCCGGAGAGAGCAGTACTTTATCCCCCTCTTTCGCTAACGTAGCACTCAATGCAACAGCCTCCTCCATGGAGGAGGCAAAGTGCACGTCGACCTCATCGGCAATTTGTGCAATACGTGACGCATCGGTTCCGATTAAGATCAAATGCGTAACATATTGCGCTATCGGTGCACGCAAGGCACTAAAATCTGCGCCTTTACCGTCACCGCCAGCAATCAGCAATAATTGCTTTTGACCATCGCGGCTGCCGAGCCCTTCTATGGCGGCGACCGTTGCTCCGACATTGGTACCTTTTGAGTCGTTAAAGTAATCAACCCCATCATAATCACACACCCATTCACAGCGATGCTCTATACCACTAAAACGGCTTAAAACGTCGAGCATGGCAGCCATATCGATGCCTGCCAAGTAACCAATCGCCAGTGCTGAAAGCGCATTTTGCACATTGTGACGACCGAGCATTTTTAATTCGCTCACTTTCATCAGCGGCTCGCGCGCGAGCGCTAAGTACTCTTCACCGTCACGTATCAGCAGACCAAAAATATTAAAGTCAGATACCCCCATGCGATATCCAACCTTGCTAACGTCTGTGTTGATCAAAGGCTGACTGAGAGGGTCATCTAAATTTTCGGCGACACTGCGACAGCCCTTAAAAATTCGATGCTTTGCCGTGTAGTACTGCTGGAAGTCATTATCGTAACGGTCTAAGTGATCAGGGGTGATGTTAAGTACCGCCGCCACACTGGCATTTAGCTGCGAAGTCAGTTCAAGTTGGAAGCTTGAGAGTTCAAGTATGTACATCGCCTTCGGTGGTTGCTGCAGAAACTCGAGTACAGGCGTGCCAATATTGCCACCGACACCGACATCGATTCCGCCTTTACTTGCCATTTCTCCGAGTAACGTTGTCACTGTCGTTTTGGCATTAGAACCTGTGATCGCAACCACGGGCGCCTCTACTGCGCGACAAAACAAATCAATATCACCGACTAAATCAGCCCCCGCTGCAACCGCAGCGGCAATGGCGGGAGTATCTTTGGCAATACCAGGGCTCAAGACTATCTCACTCGCGCGCGAAAGCACCTTAGCATCGAGTGGGCCTAAGTGAACCTGTACCTCTGGGTAGTGTGTATTCAATGCCTCCAGCATAGGCGGCATCTCACGTGTATCGACAACGGCGAAATGTTCACCGCGCTCTGCAAGATACTGAGCACAGGAATACCCTGTAGTGCCAAGGCCCACAACAATTTTAAACTGATCCGAGGCGATAACCGACATACTCGCTCCTAGCGCACTTTGAGGGTAGCCAAACCAATCAGCACCAAAATAACGGTGATGATCCAGAAGCGCACGATAATGCGCGGCTCAGGCCAACCTTTGAGTTCAAAGTGGTGATGAATGGGGGCCATTCTGAATATGCGCCGCCCAGTCAATTTATAAGAGGCAACTTGCAGTACAACGGACAGCGTTTCCATCACAAAAACCCCGCCCATGATAACGAGCACGAGCTCCTGACGCACAATAACCGCAACAACACCAAGAGCAGCACCTAGTGACAACGCACCAACATCTCCCATGAACACTTGTGCGGGATAAGTGTTAAACCACAAAAACCCTAGCCCAGCACCGACAATTGCGCCGCAAAATATAATTAACTCTCCTGTACCTTTGACATAGGGCACATTCAAATACTGGGCAAACTCTATGTGCCCCGTCAGATAGGCAAAGACACCTAGCGCCCCTGCTACCATGACTGTCGGCATAATCGCCAAACCATCTAAACCATCTGTCAAATTCACTGCGTTAGATGAGCCTACGATGACGAAGTAGGTAAAAACGATGAAGAAGAGCCCCATATCGATCACGACATCTTTAAAAACAGGCACCAGTAACTGCGTCTCCACCGGGGATTGTGCAGTTGCATAGAGAATGATAGCGGCCCCCAAGCCCCCGACAGATTGCCAGAAGTACTTCCAGCGCGCAGGTAGCCCCACCGAGTTTTTCTCCACCACTTTGCGCCAATCATCCACCCAACCTACAGCACCAAATATGAAGGTCACGGCGATTACAATCCAAACATAGCGCGAAGTTAAATCCGACCACAGCAGCGTGCTGATACCAATGGAGAGCAAAATCATTGCCCCGCCCATGGTCGGCGTGCCCGCTTTACTCAAATGCGACTGCGGGCCATCGTCTCGAACAGACTGGCCTATCTGTTTGAGTTTTAAATAGCTAATCAACTTAGGCCCGAGATAGAGTGATAAGATTAACGCCGTTAAGACCCCCATAATGCCGCGCATAGTGAGGTACTCAAACACAGCAAAAAAATCAGCATACTCCGATAAATATTGTGCCAGTACTAACAGCATCAGTTGTGCTCCTGTGTCGTCATTGCTTCAACTACCTGCTTCATCCCTGCGCTCAAAGAGCCTTTTATCAATACCTTTGTGTTCACGTCTACCATCTTTTTCAACTGTGTAATCAGAGCTTCTCGGCTTTGAAAAGCCATTAATTCACGCCCGCTCAGGCGCGTAAATTCAGTGGATGCAGCCGCACCTAATGGCCCGCAGCTCAAAAGGTAATCGACCCCCTGCTGCGCAGCATAAGCGCCTACATCACCGTGTAATTGTCTTGCCTGCGGGCCAAGTTCAGCCATGTCTCCAAGAGCGAGTATTTTAGTCCCCTCAAGCGCTACAAGCAGATCAACGCCTGCTTTGACTGAATCCGGGTTGCCATTATAGCTGTCATCGATAATGGTTGCGCCCTCTAATCCCAGGCGACTATTCAAGCGCCCAGAAGCTGGCACCACCGTGTTGAGCCCCTGTGCTATTTCATCGAGACTCAAACCAATACTAAAAGCCGCAGCAGCGGCTGCCAGCGCATTGGCAATGTTGTGCCGCGCTAATAATGGCAGTGATATACGACGGCTCTGCCCCTGAATGTTGAGTGTAAAGCTATAGCAGCCACTGGCTTGAGCCTCGATCTCACTGGCATAGACATCAGCGGTATCGCTCTCCAAACTAAAGCCCATTATCTTGCGTGCACGATTACGCGCTAACCAATATTGGCAGTGTGGGTCATCTAGATTGATAACAGCAGTGCCTTCAGCGCCTAGGCCATCAAAAATTTCGCCTTTGGCCTCAACCACACCCTGCAAAGAGCCAAAGCCCTCCAAGTGTGCCGCCATAGCATTGGTAATTATCGCAACATCGGGCTGAGCGAGCGCCACACTGTAGGCAATTTCACCGCGAGCATTTGCGCCCATCTCAACAACGGCGAGCCCTTGTGAGCCATCCAAACGCAATAGCGTTAGCGGTACACCAATATCGTTATTTAAATTGCCTTGGGTAGCCAGAGACGGGCCGCGAACATCTAAAATGCTGGCGATCAGCTCTTTAGTTGTCGTTTTGCCATTGCTGCCGGTCACTGCAATTAAGGGTCCACGGTACTGAGCGCGATTAAACTTGGCGATTTCCCCCAGCGCCAGCCGAGTGTCTGCAACGACTAACTGAGGTACACCCAGCGCTTGCGGCTGTTCTACCACAAGCGCAATAGCACCTTTGGCGACCGCTTGTGCACAAAATGCTTGGCCGTCAAAATTATCCCCGCGCAACGCCAGGAAAAGATCACCGTCGGCAATCTTGCGGGTATCTGTCGACAACTGGGCGACTTCAACATTTTCACCTAAGTGTTGCGCACCAATTGCTTCAGCTATGTCACTGAGGGTTGCAGCATAACTCATGATAAGCCTTCACTCTTTTTCTCTACACGCGCCTTCAACGCCTGTTCAACAATATTTCGATCTAAAAAGGGGTGCTTGACGCCCATGATTTCCTGGTAGTCTTCGTGTCCTTTTCCAGCAATCACTACCACATCAGCAGCACTCGCCTGCGCCACTGCGGCGAAAATCGCAGCGCGTCTATCGACAATGACCTGATACTCACTCTCAGCACCGAACCCCTGACACACATCCTCAACAATTTGCTGTGGGCTTTCGGTGCGAGGGTTGTCACTGGTGACGATAGTGACATCCGCTTCTCGCTCTGCAACACTTGCCATCAAAGCGCGCTTGCCACCATCGCGATCCCCACCACAACCAAACACAGCGTAAAGTTGACCCTCACAGTGCACACGACTGGCCTGCAGTACCTTTTGCAACGCATCAGGGGTGTGGGCATAATCAACTAAACATAGCGGCTGAGGCAGCGCTGAATGCTCGCCTGGCACAACTTCCATTCTCCCTGGCACAGGCTTAAGCTGCGCCAAGCAGCGACTGATTTGTGCCGCCTCATACCCTAAACAATCAAGTGCAGTGGCAGTGAGCAGCAAGTTCGACAGATTAAACTGTCCAATCAAGGCCGTACTCACCGCAACGCTCTGCTCGCGGAGCTTCAACGTAAAACTCAGCCCCTGTTCGGCCAGGGCTCTATCTTGTAAGTGCAAGTCGCCATTTTTTAAGCCGTATCCCGCAACACGCTGAGGATGTTTACTGTTGCACTGGGCGTGCAGCGCACTGCTGTATTCATCATCCAGATTAAACACTTGGTGGGGCGCATCAAACTGCGTAAAAAGCTTCGCTTTGGCGGCAGCATACGCTTGCATAGTACCGTGGTAATCTAAGTGGTCGCGGCTCAAGTTAGTGTAAGCGACCAAATTAAACGGCACACCATTCACTCGCCCCTGTTCAAGCGCGTGAGAACTCACTTCCATCACGACTGCACGGGCGCCCTCTGCATAAAATTGCGCCAGCATACGGTGTAAACGACAGGCATCGGGCGTTGTACGGCTAGCCTCTGATAAGTTCTGCGGATCGCCATTGCCCACTGTGCCGACGATATAGCTTTTAACGCCGAGCGCAGTCAAGCACTGAGTAATGTAGTGCGCACAGGACGTTTTCCCGTTAGTGCCAGTCACACCTATGATCTGTAATTTTTCAGCTGCATTAGCAAAAATTTTTGCGGCAACAGCGCCGACCTTCTGCGCCATGTTATCCAACGTAATCACAGGTATACCCACCGTTTGCTGCACAGCACTGGCGCTATCGACCAGTACCGCAACAGCGCCATTGAGCACGGCCTTCTCGATAAACGCACACCCATTAAAGTGTTCGCCCTCGCGCGCTACAAAAATACTGCCAGCGACAACCTCGCGGCTGTCTTCTGTGATATCGCACACTGGCACATCGGGCAGCGTCATGTCTTGAAAAAGTGACCTCAATGTCACTTGGGTATTAGTTCCCATGATTTACCGCCAACTCTTTGGTCATCTTTTTAGGCCACTGATCGGGAGAAATGTTGAGCATGCGTAAAGCGCCACCGGCAACGCGAGAGAAAATAGGCGCCGCAACCCCGCCCCCTGAATACTGCTGTCCCTTAGGGTTGTTAACCATCACAACCACAGCCAATTTAGGGTCACTGGCAGGCGTTATGCCTGCAAAGACAGATATGTATTTATCCTCTTCATATCCACCGCGCGCGGCTTTCTTCGCAGTCCCTGTCTTCCCGGCCACCCGGTAGCCAAACACCGCCGCTAAGCGACCGGTGCCTCCTTTATCGGCCTGTGTTGTCGTCTCCATCATAGTAACCACATCACTGGCAATATCGTCGGGTATAACTCGGCGTCCCTGGGCTGGCTCATTCAGCTTCAACAGACTTATTGGGCGTTTAACCCCGCCATTGGCAAGCACAGAATACGCTTGCGCTAACTGCACAGCAGTGACTGATAAACCATATCCGTAGGACATAACCGCACGCTCAAGAATGCGTTTTGCACCGTAGAAGCGCAAATCCCCAGTCCGCTCTCCAGGAAACCCTGTGCCCGGTACTTGGCCGATGCCAACATTACTCAGCAAGTAATGGATGGCTTCGGGTTCCAAATCTAACGCCAGCTTCGTCACCCCGACATTGCTCGACTTGGTAATAATACGCGTCATTGTTAGATCCCCGTAGTTGCGGGCATCCTTGATAACCTTTCCCTTAACGTTCATATACCCCGGCGCTGTTGGAATCACAGAATCGCGATCATACTTACCACTCATCAAAGCGGCAGACACCGTAAAGGGCTTTATTGTAGAGCCTGGCTCAAACACATCTGTCATCGCCCTATTACGCAGCTGTTCGCCTGTCAGCTTTTTGCGGTCATTAGGGTTGTAGGAGGGTTGATTGGCCATCGCGAGCACTTCACCCGTTTCAATATCGACAATCACCACAGAGGCAGAATCTGCCCGGTGAGACTTAACCGCTGATTTAAGCTCTTTGTACGCTAAATACTGTAACCGCAAGTCAATACTCAAGGCGACATCACGCCCTGACTCGGGCTCATCAATCAACTTAATGTTCTTGATTGTGCGCCCCAGGCGATCTTGCATCACCAATTTTTTACCTGCTTCGCCTTCTAGCGCCGCATCGTAAGCCAGTTCAATTCCCTCTTGGCCCTGGCCATCAATATTGGTAAACCCGACGAGGTGCGTTGCAACCTCACCTGCGGGATAGTAGCGCTTATATTCACGATCTACATTGACTCCCGCTATATTCAAGACCTTAATGTGCTCAGCATCCGAGGGTGCCATCTGGCGCCGTAAGTAGATAAACTGCTTGTTTAAGTTTGCCTTGATCTTGCGCTGTAATTCAGAGGTAGATTTGCCAACTAACTTAGCCAACTGAGTGAGCTTTGGGTCTTGTAAATCCACTTTTGTCGGGTTGACCCACACAGTTGCAACAGGCGCACTGACTGCTAGTGCTTCACCGTTGCGATCAGTGATTATGCCGCGATGGGCCGGCACCACGACGGTGCGCATCGTTCGCGCATCTCCCTGGTTTTGAAGGAAGTCGCGATCCATTGTGTAAAGTGACACCAGCTTGAGCACAATGCCTGCTGCAATGAGCACTAACAACACGTAAACCAGCCACAAACGCCAGCTACGCGAGTGCTGTGGTGCGATACTTTGCTCACTCATAGCTCACCATCTCAATGCTTTGTGATTGCGGCACTTGCATACTCAACTCTGCCTTGGCAATTTTCTCCACTCGGCTATTGGCCCCCAACGCGCTCTGCTCCAACAGCAACTGGCCCCACTCCACCTGTAGCTCATCCCACTGAACAACAAGCTGCTGCTGGGTATTGAACAGCTGACGGTATTGGTAGGCCTGATAGATAATCGTCAGCGCACTGGCGAGAATAGTAAATAACAGCAACAGTAAAACAAGCGCTGGCCGCCCAATATCATTGGCACTCAAAAAGCGCTGAGGCTGTTCAGATTCAGGCGGTGTTGTGACAGATTTGCGGCGAAAGAGCTTCATGCTATCTTTTCAGTTACTCGCATTACAGCGCTGCGTGAGCGCGGGTTATCGTCGACTTCCGTGCGACTGGCTTTTAACTTCTTGGTAATATCCTTCAATCGACACTTCAGCATGTCATTGGTATAAGGAATCCCTTTGGGCAAGTGATCATCGCCTTTAACATGTTTGCGAATGAAGCGTTTAACAATACGATCTTCTAATGAGTGAAAACTGATCACCACCAAGCGCCCACCAACTGCCAACGATTCCAGTGCACCTTCAAGACACGCTTCTAAATCACTTAACTCTTGATTGACATGAATGCGTATCGCCTGGAAAGCTCTTGTCGCCGGATGCTTACCTTTCTCCCACGCGGGGTTGGCATCTTTGACAATCTGCGCCAAGCGAGCGGTAGTTTCTATAGCCTTTTCTTCACGGGCCGCCACGATCGCCTTGGCCATTCGTCGCCCAAAGCGCTCTTCGCCATAGGTATAGATAACATCTGCAATTTCTTTTTCACTCGCACTGGCAATCCACTGCGCCGCACTTTGCCCGCTGCTTGTGTCCATTCGCATATCGAGCGGGCCGTCGTGTTGAAAGCTAAAGCCGCGAGAGGGATCATCGAGCTGCGGGGAGCTGACACCTAAATCGAGCAAAATACCAGTGACCTGACCCTGTTTTGCCTGGGTATCAACAAACTCTTCAATGCGGGCAAAGGATCCATGTGAAATACTAAAGCGAGCTTCACCGGCAAAACGCTTTGCCGCATGTGCAATAGCTTCATGATCTTTGTCTATCGCCATCAGCTGGCCGTCATCATCTAATGCTTCTAGCACCTTAGCACTGTGACCACCGCGCCCAAATGTGCCGTCCACATAGAAGCCTGCAGGGTCAGTCACCAAAGCATTTACCGCCTCTTCCAATAGGACTGTCACATGCACAAAGTTATCGTTTTCCACTCGTTCACCTTAGCTACCGCCAGCTGCGATAGATTGGATTTTTAATTGGCCAATTCTCTCATCGTTAAGTACGACACAACTGACACATGTACTGTTATTTACTCTACCTGATCACAGTGAGAGCGACTGTAAGTCCACAGGGAGCCCATCACCTTGATTCTCTACACTCAAATAATCGTCGCGCGTTTGATGCCAGAGTGACTCACTCCAAATTTCAAATTTTTTACCTTGCCCCAAAAGCACAACTTTTTTTTCTAGGCTGGCGTACTCACGCAGTGTGGCGTTTATTAACAAGCGTCCGCCACTGTCCATATCAACATCACAGGCGTGCCCGATTAAAAGCCGCTGAATACGTCGCGCACCGGGGTCAAAACTAGGCAGCGCTTCTATTTTGCGCTGAATAATCTCCCATTCGTCGACCGGGTACAAAAGTAAACAGCGAGTTTCAGTGTCAATAGTAACGACCATTTGCCCGCCGCACTGTTCCATCAACTGCTCACGATAGCGCGAGGGTACTGCCATTCGCCCTTTCGCATCGATATTGATTGGATTTATGCCGCGAAACATATTCAGAAACCTTCACTCTATAGCGTTCTTGGTAAAAAAAACCACTTTTCACCACTTTTACCCACCATACTACACTATAGAAACTAAGCTCTTACAATGCAAGGAAAGAACCCTGGTAAGGATCAATCAAAACGGCATTTTGCAACTGAGAATATGCGCGAGCTAAAGAGGTCACACGACACCTTGATCAAACGACTATTTGAGGCTGAGGGCCGCATAAAACACGCATGATGAATTCAAAAAATGAACAAAAAGTAAACACAGTAGATTGCAGGTGCGCGATTTTGCACCAGCGAAGGCGGGAATTCAAGGTCTAAGATGAAAAAAGCGTCAGGCGATAAGAAACCGCCCAACGCATCACGAAACACACTTACAAAAGACTAATCTAGCCAGACAATCAGCGCCCTAACGCGACAATTATCGACCCACTCAAACCTGTTGATAAATCTCTGAACCTGCCGCTTTAAACTCTTCAGCCTTTTCTTGCATACCCTGCTCAGCCTCGAGGTTTATCAACTGAATTTGCCCTTCATCCAACTCTCGGACTTCTTGGCTAATCTTCATCGAGCAAAACTTAGGACCGCACATCGAGCAAAAGTGCGCAACTTTCGCCGACTCTTTTGGCAGTGTTTCGTCGTGATAAGCACGCGCGGTATCGGGATCCAAGCCCAAATTAAACTGATCTTCCCAGCGAAACTCAAAACGCGCCTTGGACATCGCATTATCGCGAATTTGCGCACCGGGATGCCCCTTGGCAAGGTCTGCTGCATGGGCCGCTAGTTTATAAGTGATAATACCGGTTTTTACATCGTCCTTATTTGGCAATCCCAAATGCTCTTTTGGCGTGACATAGCACAACATTGCACAGCCATACCAACCAATCATAGCCGCCCCAATACCTGAAGTAATATGATCGTAGCCCGGCGCTATATCGGTTGTCAGCGGACCCAGAGTATAGAAAGGCGCCTCATCGCACTCAGCCAGCTGCTTGTCCATATTTTCTTTAATCATATGCATTGGCACGTGACCGGGCCCCTCAATCATGACCTGCACATCGTGCTTCCAGGCGATTTTAGTCAGCTCTCCCAACGTTTCCAGCTCAGCAAACTGCGCCTCATCATTGCCATCTGCAATTGAGCCCGGGCGTAAACCATCTCCCAGAGAAAATGACACATCGTACGCCTTGCAAATTTCACAGATCTCTTCGAAGTGAGTGTAAAGGAAATTTTCTTTGTGGTGCGCAAGACACCACTTCGCCATGATAGAACCGCCACGCGAGACGATCCCAGTGACACGCTTAGCCGTCATCGGCACATAGCGCAGCAAAACACCCGCATGGATTGTAAAATAATCCACGCCCTGCTCCGCCTGTTCAATCAAGGTATCTCGAAAAACCTCCCATGTTAAATCCTCTGCGACACCCTTCACTTTTTCAAGCGCCTGATAAATAGGCACCGTACCGATAGGCACATGAGAGTTACGTACTATCCACTCGCGTGTTTCATGAATATTCTTACCCGTAGATAAATCCATGATCGTATCCGAGCCCCAGCGCGTACCCCACGTCATTTTGGCAACCTCTTCTTCGATAGACGAACCAAGCGCCGAGTTGCCGATATTACCGTTTATCTTGACCAGAAAGTTACGCCCAATAATCATAGGCTCAACTTCAGGGTGATTGATATTTGCCGGGATAATTGCTCTGCCACGGGCGACTTCTTCGCGCACAAATTCAGGGGTGATTTCATCAGGTATATTAGCGCCAAAACTCTGCCCCGGGTGCTGCTGGTTCAACTCGAGATTTTCGCGCGCTGCAATCAACTTCATATTCTCGCGAATCGCGATAAATTCCATCTCTGGGGTGATTACCCCGTTGCGCGCGTAATGCAACTGAGTGACGTTTGCTCCCGCTTTGGCCCTGCGCGGCTTACGCTGCAAGCTAAAGCGCAACTCATCGAGTGAACCATCGCGCTCACGGGCACGACCGTAATCTGATGAAAGCCCGCCTAAGCACTCGGTATCACCGCGCTCTTCAATCCAAGCCCCGCGAACAGAGGAAAGTCCATTTCGCACATCAATCCTCACAGCCGGGTCAGTGTAAGGGCCTGATGTGTCATAAACCATAATCGGCTCATTCTTCTCAGGGATAGAATCTCTGCTGAAAGAAGCGGGGGAATCGGCCAACTCAATAGCGCGCATAGGCACGCGAATATCTGGGCGCGAACCTTGGATATAGATTTTTTTAGAGCCGGGTAATGGCTGAATACTAGCCTGGTCAACTTGCGCGGTTGCGCTTAACGGATGCTGTTCTGTGCTCATATTTTCTCACTGCGACATTTAGGTTCAAGGTTGAACGTTGTTATTGTTGAAATACAAAAATGTCGAGTCTAGAGGCACAGCCAACAGTAAATGCTGAGGCGCACACAAAGATTGCTATTGCACACCCAAAAGCGCGCAATGCTCTGCTTGTTTCCTACGCCGGTATTAACCGGATCAGGTTCGCGGGTTGGTTGACACCTCTCGTCCCTTTTTTGCAAAGAGAACCCCGACAAGACATAACACGTAGTATATAGAGTGAAGCTGACCAGGCTAGGGCCAATCATCCAAAAAACATAAGCCCAACGCTGCAGCGAGCAATTTGCGCTTATTGCTGCCTAATCCAGAAGTGGTCTGCTACGAAGCACTGGAGCGCTCGGCATGCCAAGACGATAGACGGTGACTGTGCATAACAAACAGCAAAGGCAGCACAACCAATAGCAGCATAATAACGACTGCATCTGGAGGACTAAAAGCCAACAACTGTAGCAAAAACACGATCAACGAAGCCCCGGCCATCTGTAAAAAACCAAGCAATGCGGAGGCTACGCCCGCACAGTGAGCAAACTGGGAAAGCGCCATACTGGCAGCAGGCCCCAGTAACATTGCAAAGCCAGCACTGAGCAACATGACTGGCAACATAAACGCAAGCGCCCCCATCAATCCCTTTGCAGGCGCTAGCGCCACACTTAGGTAAAGCACAATCGCAGCCAAGAGCATTATCCAAAGCCCTAAATTCACCACAAAGCGATTGCCATTGCGCGCAATCAGCTTAGGACCCACAAAACAACTGAGAATACTGGCACAAGCATTTAAGCCAAACAGCACACTAAAGGCTAAGGGCGAAACCTTCACATGCTGCAACAACCAGATAGGTGCATAGCTGACATAACAAAGAATCGACGCCATAGCTGCCGTACAGCAAAATGCATAAAAGAGGAAATACCGACTAGAGAGAACTTCTTTAAAATATCCCCACCTATTGTCAACCGTATCGACCTTGCGCGTCAAAGTCTCAGGCAACGCCCAACACACCACCAACAACACGACTGCCGCATAGCCAAACATAAATACAAAAGCCGCACGCCAACCAAATTGCAAGGCTAAAAAGCCACCCAACAGAGGCGCTAAAGCTGGCACAACACTGATGACACCATTGAGATAACTATAGATCTTGCCGCTTTTGGCATAACTATAGCGATCACGCACCATGCTAAAAATCGCCACTGAAATTGCACAAGCCGCAAACCCCTGAACAACACGCGTCAACTGCATCAAAAGAATATTTTCACTCAATGCAGCCACAGCAGCACTGATTGCATAGAACAACAGCCCTGTAACAACAACGGGCTTTCGACCATAGCGATCTGCGAGAGGCCCCACAAACAATTGCCCAGCGCCCATGGAGAAAAAAAACAGCGATATGAGTGACTGAATATGCGCATCAGAGGCCGCCAGATCGCGACCTATCTGCTCAACAGAGGGGAGGTAAATATCAATAGCCATGGGACTAAGTACCACCATGGCCATCAACAAAGACAGAAGCTTAATTTGCATAGATCAAGCGCATACCTACAAGAGCGGCATACCAATAAACACCTTAAAAATCACTAGAATCGAAGATCTCTTCTGCAACACCATCATTGACTAGCTGTTCACGGCGACCCAAATACGCATCGCGCACAAAAATATACTCATCCCCAGAGACCAAGGATTCATATTTTAGCAACTTGGCACGGGCATCTATCAACTGCCCCGCATAAAGTGCGTTGCGCGTTTTAGCATCATCAACATAGTAAACTGGGTCCAGCGGCACAAAACTCGCCGGTGCATCACGCAGCGTGCTGGGCCCAAAGAAAGGCATCACAAGGTAAGGGCCAGAGGGAACACCCCAAGTACCGAGCGTCTGACCAAAATCTTCATTATTGCGTTCAAGCCCCATAGGAGTAGCAACATCGATAAGCCCTGCAAGGCCAAACGTACTGTTAAAGCTCAAGCGCCCTAAATCCACAACTGCATCTTTGAGCTTAAACTGCAGCACATTGTTGACTAAATTCCCAACATCACCAAGGTTGGCAAAGAAATTACTGACACCCGTTTCAACCAAGTCAGGCGTCACCGCCTTATAGCCTTTCGCCAACGGCTTAAACGCATACTTATCAACTGTTGAGTTAAAACTGTACATAGAACGGTTCAACCCCTCAAGAGGGTCCGATTCTGCCATCACCATATGCGATAACGGCAAGAGCACAGCAACTAATAGCATTTTTTGAATACGGTTCACTAGTTCCACCTTCAAAGCAATCCAATAATGCGGGCGACTATAACACACGAGCTGTAAAAATTCGGTAAAGAAACGAAAAAAGACTCCCGAAGGAGCCTTTTTAATCGATTTTAAACTAAATAAAATTTAGCTTAGAAATCAACCTGGTAACGCAGAGTGATTTCATCATTCTCAGCTAGACCGCTACCTGTACCTTTAGCTTTTTCAGCTTCAGCATTCACTTCTAAAATACCCAGAGTAACTGTAGCATTTCCACCAAGAGCGTAAGCTGCAGAGATAGAAGTTGCGCTTGCAGAATCATCCGCACCTTCTGCTTCTGAAGACTCGTAGTTAGCAGCTAGAGTCCAGTCACCTAGAGGGTAGCTAACACCTAGAGCAAAACCATCTACAGTATCTTCTTTATCAGAGATACGTGCACCGATAGTAGCACCTACAAGTGTAGTAGAGGCAGAAACAGCGTAAGAAGATTTACCGTCTGTACCTTCAGCCCATGATACAGCTGCACCAAAAAGGTCGCTGTCATATGTAGCAGAAAGAGAAGTTTCTTGAGTAGAAGATGCACCGTCATTGTCGACGTTACCAATACCAGCCCACGCTTTGAAACCATTGATAGAGTTAGTGTTATAAACTAAACCACCACCAGTGTAATCATCTGGGTTAAGAACAACGGCTGTACCAGAGTGCAGCGTGTACTCTACGCGATCTTCTGCAATTTCAGCTGGGTCTGCTTGCATACCACCAGTTACGCGACCGAAGTCACCCTGTAGATATACATTTGCACGGTCAGTAGTAACTGGTTCGCTAGCTGCGCCATTACCACCATTTAAACGAACATGGTAACCAGCAATCAAGCCAGCATTAGTTTCTTCGCTGCCTTTAATGCCAAAACGGATACGAGCCATGTTGCTGCTTACATCTGTATCAGCTTTATCAGCGTCATCGATATCAAAACGCAGTGAGCCGTACAGAGTAGCATCAGCTTGCGCAATCATTGGAGCAGTCATAGCACCAGCAACAGCTAGAGCGATAATTGACTTTTTCATTTCAGTTTTCCCCTTCAATATTCAACATACTAGTAGTGAATTTTAATTCTAGTTTTTTTTAGATCCTTTGCGAGTGAACGCGTCACACGCTGGAGCATCTAAAAAATACTATACATTTAGAATATTTAAAATAGATGACAGTCAATTTTTCGCCATCCAATAGTAATATTCAATCCTTTTCAGCAATCGAGCTCGAAATGTCAGCTCAAGAGCATGCGAACTTTTCAGCTCGCTTTTAAATTTGCCGCATTACAACATAAGGTTTTTATAAGCGCAACCCCTTGTGTTGTGTAAATATTTAGCTTTTAGCTAGGGCTGATCCTAGTTTATTTAGTTAGCTCACGCCACTTTTGCGCCATTCTTTTTTCTGACACAACCTCTAAGGTTTTTATGGGTTGCGCAAAAAGCGACAAGCGATACTCTTCTACTGACCAGCGATACTCTTCTACTGCCACTTGCCATGTGCTACTTTTTAGACATTGGTCCATTCTCTCAAAGCACTTGCCTTGCATCTTTTGCAGTTGCTCAGAAAGCAGGCGCTGGCGCGGCAATTCACGCTGATACTTCTCTAAGCGCTTTTCAATGCCTTGCATATATATAGTGTAGCGATCAAATTTTGAACACGATATATAGTTCAAGTAGCCTTTAAAGATCAAATGCTGCAACTGCGATTGCATATCCGATATAACAGTAATGTTTTGCAACATCTGATTCTGCTTAAACGCTTTATTGAGCTGATGGTAACGCTGATGTAAACCAAAGACAGACTCCGCCACTCGCTCCACTTGCCTTGCAAGCACGCCTGGCTTTTTCAACTGATTTAGACGCTGTTCAAAGGCTTCAGCATTTCGAGGCAAGCCTTGCTCTAAGACCAATAGTTGCCGTACTGAATATGAAACAATCTCAACCTCAAGATCCTTTTTGGTGAAAATCTTTCCAGTAAAAAGCACACTCTCATTGAT
>JBMZCU010000039.1:0-15826 GCA_049613705.1 Pseudomonadales bacterium
AGTTGCAGTCAGCTCTGCACACGCTATACCTGCCACCTCTGTATCCATAGAGGCGGTGAAGGATAGTGAAAGCACCGTTATCATGATTCCACACTATTTGTGTGAGGATGGTGGTTGAGTAGCGGCGGTGGTGTTTGGCACGCTGCCACCGCTTGTTGTAGTGCCTTGGCGGCGTTTAGCGCCGCCTGTTACTCTGCTGTGATAGGTTCGCAGAGGTTTTGTAGCGTTTATAATTGGCGTAAGATGCAGCGCTTTGACGTACTTAGAGGTTGAAGAAACTATGGCGACACTGGATAAGTTTGACTTGGCTATTATTCGCCAGTTACAGCGAAACTCACGTATGACAGTGACAGAGTTGGCCGCTCAAGTAGGTCTTTCCAAAACGCCTTGTAAAGTGCGTATGGAGCGTTTGGAAAAACAGGGATATATTCTAGGTTACAGTTTATTGGTCGACAGGGCGAAGCTGGGTGAGAGTTATGTGGCTTTTGTTCAAGTGACACTGAGCGACACCAAAACAAAGGCCTTGCAAGCATTTAATGATGCTGTGCGCCAAGTGCCTGAAGTAGAACAGTGCCATATGATGGCCGCTAACTTTGACTACTTGATAAAAGTCCGTACTAAGGACATGGAAAGCTATCGTAAGTTTTTAGGAGAGACGCTCTCCTCGCTGCCATACTTACTGCAGAGCAGTACTTTTGTCGTCATGGAGAATGTCAAAGATGATTGAGCTTTTCTCCTAAATAAGAATTCCTATCAACTAAGATCGGTTATAATGGCCTCTTAATCAATATGAAAGGCGCTGCATCATCCTGTGTGTTTAAAAACACAGCGCGGTTTAGGGCCTCTAGGAGCATTAATATATGGAAATGATTTTGCAGTTCATACCGGATTCTCTCTTTTCTTATCAGTTTGCACTGCTGATTTTTATTCTCGTTTTACTTAAGTCATCGATTATTTTTGTGCCACAAAACATGGCATATATTATTGAGCGCTTTGGTAAATTTAACTCCACGCGGGAGGCGGGCCTGAATTTCCTCATGCCCTTTATTGATAAAGTTGCCGCGCGGCGCTCCCTTAAAGAGCAGGCTGTGGATGTACCGAGCCAAGGGGCGATCACTCGGGATAACATCACGCTATCAGTGGATGGCGTGCTGTATTTTCGTGTACTAGATCCCTATAAAGCCAGCTACGGAGTAGACGATTATGTTTTTGCAGTAACCCAGCTATCACAGACCACAATGCGTTCTGAGCTCGGTAAAATGGAGCTCGATAAGACATTTGAAGAGCGTGATCAGCTCAATAGCAACATTGTTGAGGCGATTAACGAAGCTGCAGAGCCTTGGGGGATTCAGGTGCTGCGCTACGAAATAAAAGACATTATTCCACCTGCCACTGTGATGGAATCGATGGAAGCGCAGATGAAAGCCGAGCGTGTTAAGCGTGCACAGATTCTCGAATCAGAAGGTGATAGGCAAGCCGCAATTAACGTCGCAGAGGGGCAAAAACGCTCACAGGTATTAGCGGCAGAAGCGGAGAAGGCCGAGCAAATCTTGCGGGCAGAAGGTGAAGCGCAAGCGATACTCGCTGTTGCTGAAGCACAGGCGCAGGCGCTGCTCAAGGTCGGGGAGGCGGCTCACACTGCTGAAGGGCAGAAGGCGGTACAGCTAGAGCTGGCAACTAAGGCGATTGAGGCCAAGAAGGCCATTGCGAAAGAGTCATCTGTTGTCCTGTTGCCCGATTCGAGCACGGAAGCATCATCTATGGTCGCCCAAGCGGTGAGCATTATCAGTACTCTGAATAAGGGGGGATAATGAGTTTTTTGACAGATGATTTAGCGCAGACACTTATTGTTACAGGCGTCTTGCTACTTGTACTGGAAATTCTGGTGCTTGGCTTTGCGACTTTCTATCTCTTTTTCGTTGGCTTGGGCGCAATAGCAGCAGGCGCTATTTTCTTAGCCGGGCTAATGGAGGTCAGCTTACTAAGTGCTTTTTTCCTTGTTGCAGCATTTAGCGTATTGGCAGCGTTGCTATTATGGCGCCCGCTCAAACACATGCAGCGCAACCGAAAGCCGCAAGCAGTCACTAGTGATTTAGTTGGGCATCGTTTTACCCTTCAACAGTCACTGGCTGTGGGGGATACGCAAGACTATGCCTACTCGGGGATTCGCTGGAAGCTCTACTGCACACAGGCAATAGCGGCGAACACTGAGGTAGAAGTGGTTGAGCTGTCTGTCGGGCGGATGCGTATCGCTGCTGTTAAAGTGAGCGATGCGCAATAGCCGTATAAAATCTCCCTGTGTGCGCAAGTGCTGCCTTGATGACAGTGATCATTGTCTCGGGTGCGAGCGCTCACTGACGGAGATTCGCGAATGGGCGAGTTACACTGAGGCGCAGCGCGAAGTGCTATTTAAAGAGCTGCGCGAGCGGCGCCAAAGACGGCGGGCTAAATAGTTAATCTAAATTACGTGCATAGAAATAATAAATTATTTTTATTTTTTGCAGCTGACTATACTGGCTTTGTTTTCAACGTTCAGCGCACAGGAGATAGCAGATGTCGCAGCAGTTAGAAGGTACAAAAATTCCAAATATCGTCTTTAACACACAAGTTGAAGATCAGTGGTGTGCACTGAGCACGCAAGAGCTTTTCAGCGGTAAAAACGTGATTGTATTTTCGCTGCCGGGCGCGTTTACGCCGACCTGCTCTTCCACACACTTGCCGCGCTACAATGAGTTGGCGCCCGTGTTTGCTGCTAATGGGGTAGATGAGATTCTCTGTGTTTCAGTTAACGATACGTTCGTTATGAACGCTTGGGCTAAAGATCAAAATGCGGACAATATCCGTTTTATCCCAGATGGCAACGGTGAGTTCAGTGAAGCGATGGGGATGTTAGTCGATAAGTCTGATATCGGTTTTGGTAAGCGTTCATGGCGCTACGCCATGCTGGTACGCGACGGTGTTGTCGAGAAAGCATTTATCGAACCCAATGTGCCAGGCGACCCATTTGAGGTGTCTGATGCCGATACAATGCTGAACTACCTCAACCCACAGGCTGAAAAGCCAAAGAACATCACAGTGTTGACTAAACCCGGCTGTGGCCACTGTGTGCGCGCAAAATCTGCACTCAAGGCTCGCGGTTTGGCTTTTGAAGAGGTTGATCTGTCAGCCAACGGCTTGAGCTTATCAAGTTTGCAGGCTATCTCTGGAAGGGGAACAACGCCTCAGATCTTCATTGACGGTGAAGCGATCGGCGGTGCCGACGAGCTAGAGACTTGGCTCGCTAAGTAAGGAAACCTATGCACCTTAGTGCGGCTGCGCTGAGGTGCTTTTTTGTGCAGTAAGTACTGTATTTCTACCCGCGGTACTCTAAGCCGCTCCTCCCCTTTAGATTGTCACACCGAGAAACTCCTATCACTCGCTCTACTATCGCCACAGGCTCTCTGCTAAGATGGTATTTGTGTTCGTTTTCAGTGACGATATTGTTTATTAATCAACCTTCTGCGACTCTGCAAGGCTTTAATTTCGCGCTGTACACTAAGCTTACACAACCCGTTGATTGAATGCGTTCGGGCGCTAATCGCACTGAAGGCATCTATCATGATCAGCAACAGCTTTGTGTTCCTGTCAAAGGTTGCAGAAATATTGAATCCAGCTGAAGTAATGTGGTGCGCTAAACTCGCGGCACTACTGGCCGTTAACCCTGCGGCGAAAGGTGTACTGAGCTCAATCGCGCAAGTGGTTGAGCAGTGTTGTAGATACCTCGAAAATACAGTCTATAATTTAGTACGGGGTGTGTTGTTATTCCCCATCGTCGGAGTTCTTGCAAAATGCAGCTCGGGCTTTTTCAAGGACGGAAGGTAACCTTTCTATGCAGAGCAAATCACTTAATTCAACAACAGAGTCCAGCGACATGATCGCTCAGGACAGCGGCGCCAGCTCTTTCTATGCACGCTACAGTACGCTCATCAGCGCAGCCATTATTGGGCTGGTGGCGATGCTGGTTGCCAGTTTGTTTGTGGTCACCCTGAGCGACAAATTTGAAGCGCAGAATAAAATGCACGCACTGGAGCAGCTCAACGGTGTTAAAAATCAAGTTGAGCGCTTAATTGAGCAAAATGAAATAGTCTTGCAGGAATTTCGCGGCGTACTGATGCGCAACCCGCAACTCAGTGACACGCAGTTTCGCAATTTTGCACAGGGCATGAAGCTCAGCCAGCGCTATATTCAGGCGGTCATTTGGGCGCCTGCAGGGGTTGTGAAAAAAGTATATCCTCTTAGTGCTTATCGCAATCGTATCGATCAAGCGCTCGATGCCAGTTTTGTTGAAATGCTCGAGGACAACGGTGCTGTCGCATTTGATAAGCTGGTCATTGAAAAGTCACTCGGCCAGAGCCTGGCACCGCGATTGACCCTCTATACTACACTGCTCAGTGGTGCTGTGAATTCGGCTGGGAACGGCGTGCTGTCGCTGGAGATCGAGTTCAACAAATTCATGTCTAGCTCTGTGTTTCAGGGTGGGCAACAGGGATTGCAGCTGGCGATCAAGTCAGTGAGTTCAGGTAATTATCTACAGGGTGACTCAGAGCTGTTTGAAAATGCACTGACAGTGGGCACAGTGTTGCGAGTGGGTGGCGATAGTTGGCGGTTGATGACATTAGTGGTTAACCACAGTGAGCGCGAAGTGGCGATTAGTTGGTTGCTCGCTGCGATTATCTCTCTGGTGCTTGCGGTGATTAGCTACAAGGTGATTTCGATTTACAAGCAGCGCAGTGCGGACGTTGAAAAAGGAGCTTACCAAGCTAACTATGATCTGTTAACCGGTTTACCCAACCGCTACCACTTCCAGCGTAAACTCGGCGAAGCCATCGAAGAAGCGGGGCGTGATCAATCTGATTTTGCGATCTTTTTTATGGATATAGATCATTTCAAGCAAATGAATGACCAGCTCGGTCACGGTGTTGGTGATGCAATACTCACTGAATTCTCCAAGCGACTTGAAGATTCAACCAAAAATACGGATTTAGCGGCGCGAATTTCAGGTGATGAATTTATCTTTGTCAGCCGCGATGTGGCTGATGTTATCAAGGCCGATCTGCTGGCAGAAAAACTGAAAAAACACCTTCAACAGCCAATAGAGTACGGTGGTCAGCAGCACTTCATTACGGTCAGCATGGGTATTGCAATGTACCCGATCGACGGCGATGATGTCGAATCTCTGCTGCAGCATTCAGACCAGGCGATGTACGCTGCCAAGCGCGCCGGGCGCAACCAGCACTTTTTCTTTAACGAGGGAATGCGCGAAGAGGCTGATCACTATGTAGCCGTACACAACGATCTTCTTCGCGGCCTTGGCATGGGAGAGTTTGAGCTGTTCTATCAGCCGGTGATGAATGTAGAGACCGGCACCATTGATATCTGTGAAGCTTTGATTCGCTGGCACCACCCAGAGCAAGGGCTGGTCATGCCCGATAAATTTATCCCTATCGCCAACCGCACTGGTGCTATTCGCGAGATTGGCAATTGGGCTTTTAGTCAGGCGTGTCGAGACTTACGTACTTTTGCCGATGTGGATATCGATGTAAAAGTAGCGATAAATCACTCGGTGAGCGAATATTATTCCAGTCGAGCATTTGAGCGCTGGAAGCGTATTTTAAGTGAAAACTCGGTGAGTGGAGATCGCTTTATCTTTGAAATTCCCGAAGCTCTGTTGATGGATAAGAAATCGATTCGCATGAGTGTGGTGACAGCAATGCGCAAGATGGGGGTCCAGTTTGCTATCGATGATTTTGGTACGGGCCACTCGGCAATCAACTATCTGCGTAATTACCCAGCTGATATCTTAAAAATAGATGCCAGTCTCATCAAGGGAATGCGCCAGAATGATAAAGATAGAACCCTTGTAGAGGTTGTGCTCACACTGAGTAAATCCCTGGGTAAAACGGTTGTGGCTGAGGGAGTTGAAGATATTGATGTTGCCAACGAGCTGCGCGCGCTGCACTGTGATTACCTGCAGGGTAACTGGTTGTTGGAACCTGTGCCTATCCGCCGACTGGTGCCCTATTTACACCAAAAGATGTTTGAGCACGAAGACGATAGCCGAGGAGTGGGGCATTCATAGAACACCGTTCGAAACGCTTGATTGATAAGGGCGCGCAGGCGCCCTTTTATATGCTTATTTCTTGCGTTTTAGAGGTGCTGTTCCATCGTCAATGACCCGCGGTGTAGAAGGGCGCTTTTGCCCTTTTTTCTTCACCTGCTTAGCCGTGTTTTTCGGCCCATTTTTCTTCGCAAGTTTACGCTTTTTAGTGCCGGCAGCCTTACCCGAAGCCTTGAGCTTTTTCGGACCGTTGTAGCTACCCTCTAACCCTGGAATCTGGCGCTTTTCAAAGCGAGCTTTTAGATAGCGCTCGATGCTTGCCATCAAATTCCACTGAGTAGGAGTGATGAGTGAAACGGCCAGGCCAGTTGTGCCAGCACGGCCCGTTCGACCTGTGCGGTGGATGTAATCATCGCCGCTGCGAGGCATGTCACGGTTGATGATCAGCTCAACACCTTTGATATCAATTCCACGTGCTGCGACATCAGTGGCGACAAGGATTTGCAAGGTGCCGTTTTTCACCAGGTTGACTACATGCTTGCGCTGTTCCTGGGTGAGATCACCGTGCAACACGCCGGCGCGAATACCGAAGTGGCGCACAAAGCCGTTGAGCCTTGTCGCTTGAGCAATCGTATTGGTAAAGACGATGGCCTTGTCATAGCGCTCGTTTTTCAAGAGCCATACAAGTTGCTTATCTTTTAAATCATCGTCAGCAGCGGGGATAATTTGGTGCTTAATTTCAGCATGCACTTCGCGGTGGCTGTTGAGCACGTGTTCTGCTGGATCATTCAAGGTGGCTTCGACTACAGCTGACATCAGCTCTTGTGCTAGGGTCGCAGAGAAGAGCAGGCTTTGGCGCTCTTGCGGGCAGCTGTGGATGATACGCATAACATCCTCTTGAAAGCCCATGTCTAGCATGCGATCTGCTTCATCCAATACGAGGACTTCAATATTGTCGAGGTAGATCGACTTTTTATCTAGATGTTCGATCAAGCGACCGGGTGTCGCTATAAGAATCTCAGGGTTTTTTCGCAACCTCGCCGCTTGAGGCTTGAACTCTTCACCGCCGCAGATAGTGTCAGCTTTGAGAAATGTGAACTGAGCTAGCTGCTGTATGTGTTGTAGAACTTGCTCTGCCAGTTCTCGTGTCGGCGTCAAGATCAGGGCGCGCGCATCGGGGCCAAGTGGCTTTGAGGTCAGCAGTTTGTCGAGCATGGGCAATGCAAATGCCGCCGTTTTACCGCTGCCAGTCTGTGCCGTTACTAGGAGGTCACGACCTTCCAATGAATCATCTAGCGTTGCGCGCTGTACTTCTGTGGGGGTGTGGAACTCAATTTTGTGTAGCGCTTTGAGCAGGCGCTCGTGCAGTAAGTATTGATCAAACACGATATTTATCTCGAAATCTAAGGTGGGCGCTATCTTAGCAGATCGCGTACTTTTTATCTGTGTTTGCTGCAAAAGTAGCTATTTGGCAACAATTTTCTGTTAATCGCTCAATAAATATATTAATCTGCCGCTTCCTTAGGGGGGAAACGCCCCTGTACGCCGCGCAAACACTGGCATAGCAGAGGTTTGTGCTTACCTAGACTGCACACTTTGATTGAGATGTACGGTTGCAGTCAGATTTAACCTGAGAGTAATAAACTATGCACAATCTATTCATGACGCTAAAGCATATTTGTATGCTGCTGGTGTGTTTACTGATAGTCGGTTGCGCTGGTAATGGCACGAAAGTAAGTGACGACACAGCGGGAACAGACAAGTCAGTAAACCCACTTCAATTCACTGAACAACAGCTATTGGGCTACTTCTCAGATTGGGAGGGAACACCCTACCGCTTAGGCGGTAATAGCCGTAAAGGCATAGATTGTTCTGCTTACGTGCGCAATGCTTATCGCGATGTCTTTAATATGGAGGTGCCGCGCACCACACTTGGGCAGGCGACACTTGGCAAAAAAGTTGATCGCAAGGCATTGATTCCCGGTGACCTAGTCTTATTCAAGACATCTAGAACTTCACGGCATGTTGGTGTAGTTGTAAACGGCGACAAGTTTATGCATGTCTCAGAAATGAAAGGCGTCATTATCTCCGATCTCAATAACGTTTACTGGCGTAAAAAGTATTGGAAGGCCGTTCGTCCGAATAATGGATTACAGCTTTGAAGATAATAGCGCTGCTAGCGCGTCTCTCGGTACGCCTAGAGGGCTAGTGTCTAAGTTGTAATTGATTGAATAGCTGTGGCAGTGGAATGTCCAGTTTGCTTCCCAGTGCTTTTACTTCATTCTGGACGTTTCGCGGCAGTGGATTTAGTTGGAGTTGCTTGGCAATGAGCACAATGATATTTCCTTCATCAGTAACAAGAGTCAATGCTCGGCTTTGAAATACAGCTTCAAGCTGCTGTAGATCAAAAGCTACATAGCCTTTACCTTCATCCCACAAGTTAATAATCAATACCCCTTCGTCTTCAAGTGATCGATAGCAGTGATTGATAAAGCTATGGTCGGCCAGCGTTGTCTGTAAACCTTCATCTAAGTAAAGGTCTACAAACAGTAATTCATATTGAGCCTTGCAGTGCGCTACATAAGCAAAGGCGTCGTTGTGTTCAATATCTAGCCTGTCGTCAAATGGAAGCTCGAACCAGTTATGTGCAACCTCTATGACGCTTTGGCGTAGCTCTATTGCGTGAAGAGTTATTTCATCGCTGGCCTTTAACAGTGCCTTGGCGAGCGATCCAGCACCAAGCCCTAATAGTAATGCAGTGCCAGCGTTAGGCTTAAAGACCATGGCTAACATCATTGCTTGGGTATATTGAAAGAGTAAGCGATCCGGTGCTAGCAGCTGCATGCCACTTTGCTGTCCACCATGGCCGAAGGTCAGGAAATTACATTCGCCGTCACTGATCACATGTATCTCTCCCCACTCGTCGCTGCTGCTGTAAAGGTTGAAATAGTGTTTCATGAAAGCTCCGAATATTTTACTCAAGGCGTAGCCTAGTAGGTTAATGTGTTTGATAAAAGCGTAGATTTACATTTTTAGCAGCTATCGCAGGATTTAATTTAGTAGGGAAGTAATGAGTGCTGTGCTGATGATGGTCATTCAATGATATCGGCAGAAAAAATTTACAAATCGTATTGCTAATCGTTCTCATTATCGATAATATAATCGTGCTCGCAAGATAACAAGCTCTTTGAACTTGTTAACTTCACCTACTTTAGCGTTATCTGTTAAGGGTATTGTTAGAGTGCATACACGGTTCTTGTCATTCAGGGCTACCTTTGGGTAGCCCTCTTTTTTATATCAGTAAGCAGTTAGTGCAGCTACTTTAGTCTTTGCCATCAATGGCTTAAAGCAGGCAAATACGAGTTTCTTACTTTTTAGCAAGCATGCCGCTAAATACTGTCACTATTTCCGCTACTTTCGTTTTCCACACCTACAGAGCTCTAAGCACGTACTGCGTTGACGTTAACAGTGAAGAATGGAGGCTAAGCAGGCCTAACAGCTCTGATCTACAAAGCGTACAGCAGGTTTTCTTTATAAATCAATGGAGTAATAAATGAGTTTGCGTTGCTCTATTTAAATCAACCTAAAGATGAACCAATCAGGCAAAAACGGAGTTATTGACTACACTTTATTTATTTGAAGGCGTTAAGGTAAAGACATGTCAACCGTAGTTGGGATCGTTAATCAGCTGGCTGGTACAGCCTTGATAAAAGCGGGTGATAATCTCAAAACTCTCGCTATTGGCGATGAAATTACTGATCAAGATACTATTTATGTGGAAAGAGGCCAGCCAAGTGCTTCTTTTAATCTAGACTCGGGTAAAAGAGTTACGCTAAGGGCTGGGCAGCAATGGCAAGTTAATGGAGAGCGAGTAACAACGCTTGATAGCCCTGTTGAGCTTGAGCGCGTACCGGGTGGAGTTGAGGCTGCCTCAGTTATTGATAATAGCTTGCTGCAAGATACAGCTGGGCCCAGGCGCTCTTCCCCTCAAAAACCCTTGAGTGCAGAGCAGAATGAGTTTTCTGCTATAGCTCCTTCTTCTCGATCAGTAAATACACATGAACAAGCCAAAGAGCTACCAGAAGAACTCTTGAACGAGGCGCATTTTCTTCCTCTTGTTCGTGTTGCAGTGGAGAGTCAACAAACAAATGTAGACCTTCTCACTGCGGTGCAAACGGTGGCATCTGAAAAGCCTGGGTTTTCTAAGATGCAAGTGTCAGAAGGTTTCGTCACCGGTGATGATACCCCAGTATTAACGAGGTACTTCACAGATTTAACATCAAACTCTACTTACGCGGATTATTTATCTAGATTTAAAGATTCTTCTGTTAGACCCACTCCGGATCCGGAATTGTTAGGCCCTAATGTGCAAGAAAACCTTGCACAGATAGTTCAAAGTGGCCTTGCAAAAATCCAAAATGCGGCTGAGAACAACAGTGCAACCCCTTCCACTCCGAGCCTGGGGCATTACACAGACGCTGGTGTCAACGGGGTAAATACCGCTAACTTGGCGGCGATCAATTCTTTACTGAACACTGTTGCGGTCGATGGTGTGGCAGTCGATACCACAGCAGAAGTACAGGCGTTAGTAGATAGCTACGCGCTGATCTTGGCTGCAGCGGATGGACTGGATGACGATGATACGAACCCTAGCCAAGCGGACTACGCACGCATCGGTGTGAATGGCATCAACAGCATTGAAGCGCAGCGCTTGTTAGGTGATGTAATCGACATTAAAAACACCGCAGATGTGGATAGCGCCGCTGAAGTGCAGGTTCTGGCCGATGCAACTCTAGCGGTAATGGCGGCGGCAGCTGGCAGTAGTGGAATACCGAGCCGTGCTCAGTTTGAGAGCTTAAGCATCAACGGCGTGACCGATGATAACTTGGTTGCCGTGCAGCAGGCGATCCAGAACACCGTGGATGATGGCTCAGCGGTTGATACCTTGAGTGAGCTGCAAGCGCTGGTCACCAGTGCAGCTAATGCCGCCGCTAGTGCACTTAGCGTGATCCAAGATGCAGCCGAGAACAACAATGCCACTGCCTCTAATCCGAGCGAGGCTCATTACGCCGATGCCGGTGTCAGCGGGGTCAATGCGGCTAATTTGGCGGCGATCAACACCGTGCTTAACACTGCCGTTATTAATGGGGCGGCAGTCGATACCAGAGGTGAAGTGCAGGCACTTGTGGGGAGCTATGCGTTGATCTTGGCTGCAGCTGATGGGCTGGATGACGACGATACAAACCCTAGCCAAGCAGACTACGCGCGTATAGGTGTCAGTGGTATCAACAGCAGTGAGGCACAAAGCCTGTTAGGTGATGTGATTGACATTAAAAGCACAGCGGATGTTGATAGCGTAGCCGAAGTGCAAGCTCTTGCAGATGCAGTACAAGCGGTATTAGCAGCTGCGGCGGGAAACTCAGGGATTCCCTCTAAAGCACAGCTTGATTTGCTTGGGATAACGGGTGTCATTGAAGCGAACATGGATGCGATCAGAGCGATACTGCAGAACACGGCTGATGATGGCAGTGAAATAGATACCCTGGCAGAGTTACAACACAAGATCGATGGGTTGACCCATGCTCCTATAGCGGTCAGTGACGTGGTTACTTTTACAGGAAGTACTGGTGAAGGGGTTGCACAGGCGGCGGAATTTCAAATGCACAGTGATTTACTGGGCAGGCAACTTACATCGCAGGTGGCAGCGTTTGAAGATGGGTCATATGTGATTTCATATCAGGGTGAAGCAGCTGGAGAGTCGCACTTGCAGTACTACGATGCAATCGGTAATAAGGTGGGTGCACCGCAGGATGTTACAGGTAATCAGTTACATACTTTTGTTGCGATTTTAAGTGACGGTAATTTGATTGTCACTGAGGGATCATATACTGGAGGATCTCGTTTTCAGCTCTACAATACCGATGGTGTGGCTATAGGTTCTCTTGTTTCGCTACCTAATATCGGACAAGTTCTGAGCAGCCTACAGGCGCTTCCCGGAGGCGGCTTTCTTATCACCGCAGAGCATGAAGGTAATGATGTTAGAAAGGGCTATATCCTTAAATACAACAACAGCGGTGTATTGGAAAGTACTATTGAGTTGGATCCTGGTGGTGATAATCTCTATGTTAAAGAACCTACAGTTATTGCACTAGATAACGGGGATCTTAGGGTGACTTGGGCCTTACTAGACCTCAATGGTGGGTCCAGTTTTTATACTAATGTTTTTGATAGCGCCGGTAACGGTGGCACGCAACAGCAACTGTATAGCACTGCTCTAAAACATGCCTATCCCAATACCGATTTACTCGATGATGGTGGGTTCGCACTGACGTGGATGGATGCATATATTACTGATCCAGCTGCGTACCACATCTATACACAAATTTATAATGCGGACGGCAGCCCGCGCACAGGGATCATTCCGGTGGACCAAACAGGTTTACTGGGTACTACCTCTTTTGGACAAGTGCTTTCTACTACGGTGTTAGAGAATGGGAATATCGTCATTGCCTGGATGAAAGAGGTAGTGGCTGGTAACTATTTTGTGCTCGGCGATGTTGATGTAATGGCGCGGGTAATGGCACCTGATGGCACGCCTGTCAGTGATGAATTTGTTGTACATACAGCGTCTGCTGGGGAGCAAGCAAGCCCGGAGATAGAAGCGATGCCAGACGGTAGCTTTATCGTGACATGGGCTAGTTACACCGTAAATACAAGCCAAGGGGATATAAAAGCGAGGAGGTTTGAAGCTGACGGTAGTGAATATACAGGGCTAAAAAGCCGTGTTGACGAAGATGCTACGACCACTGTTGATGTGCTAGCCAATGATAGTGACCCGCAAGGGGATGCGTTATCTATATCCAAGATTAACGGGCAAAGCGTTTCACCAGGAGAAGCCGTCCAGATCATGGAGGGTGTTACCGTGATTGGCGAGGCGAGAGTGGTAGATGGAAAATTGGCATTCACGCCGGGTGATGAGTTGGACAAGCTGGCCAAGGGTGAATTAAAAACGATTACTATTGAATACACAGTCTCAGATGGCAGCTATGAGAGCGATGCAACGGTTACCTTGAATATGGCGGGTACAAATGACGCACCTGATATAGCAGTGGTTAATACGTTACTGGTCACAGGCCAAGCAAGTTATACAGTGGCAAAGCTATCAGATATCGATGGCTCTATAGATTTTGCGCTGAGTACCGTTAGTGCGGTTCACGGCTCTGCCTCAATTGATCCCAGTGGAGAGGTAAATTACACGCCCGGTAGCGGTTTCAGCGGCGAAGATACACTCACTGTTGTTACCTTTGACAACTTAGGTGAACGGGTTGAGAAAATAATTACGATTAATGTTGGACCGGACAGGGACTCTGATGGCGATGGCATATTGAATGCGCTCGATATAGACGACGATGGCGATGGTATCTTAGATATTTTAGAGTCCTCTGGCGATACCGACGGCGATGGCATTATCGACTCTCTGGATATCGATAGTGACAATGATGGGGTGACAGATAATGTCGAAGCGCAGACTTCCCAGGGGTATGTCGCAGCATCCGGTGTCGATGCAGATAATGATGGGCTCGATGATGCTTACGATGCTAATCCAAGCAATGTGAGTGCTGCGGCATCCGCAGGGCTTACCCCGGTTGACACTGATTTAGACGGTCGAGCTGACAGCGTAGATTTAGATTCGGACAATGACGGTATAAGCGATAATGTAGAGGCACAAACGACATCGGGTTATATCGCCCCAGGGGCTTTTACCGATGTTGATAATGATGGCCTGAATGATGTTTACGATGCGGATACGGCTTCAGCAAGCAGTGTAGATTCGATCGGGTTAGCGCCTATCGATACCGATCTTGATTTAGTTGCAGATTATAAAGATACGAATAGTGACGGTGATGACAAACTCGATGCAATAGAGTCTGGTGTCTCTTTCGTGAGTGATGCAACATTTGACGATGTTAACGGTAGTATTGACGACCCCGCGAACCAGTTAAATGATACTACAGCAGGCGGGGAACTCGATTATCGTGATGCACTTGTCACACCACTTATTCTAGATTTAGATAACGATGGTGTTGAAACGTTATCTCGTGATCAAGGCGTAATGTTTGATATCGACGCCGACGGTATTAGCGATCAAACCGGCTGGGTGGGCAAGGATGATGCACTGCTCGTCTGGGATAAAAATGATAATGGCCAAATTGATGATGCGTCAGAGCTTTTTGGTGAACACAGTATTAAGTCCGATGGTACGAAAGCTAAAGATGGGTTTGATGCTCTACTGGATTTAGACAGCAACGGTGATGGTGTTTTTGATACCCGTGATGAGATGTTCAGTCAGTTGAAAATTTGGCAGGATAAAAATAGCGATGCCACAGCGCAAGCGCTTGAGTTAAGCAGTTTAGCGGATGCTGGAATAAGCAGTATAAGTTTGGCGGCAGCTGAGGTCAGTGAAGAAAATAACGGTAACTGGAGTGGTTTACGTTCGCAGTGGACGAGCACCGATGGCCGTCAGCACCAAATAGATGATGTGTGGTTTAGCTATTTAACTGGAGGCTCAGATATCCAGGAAGAGCAGCGCGAATCACACAGCGCTGTATCTTTGCTGACAGAGACCGAGATAAACATTGATTTCGAAGCCCTTGATACGGCGCAACTAAACCGTGGTACGGAGGTGTTGCAGCCGGATAGGCTGCTTTTAAATGATATTTTGCACAGTGAAAGCAGTGAATTAGAGGGGCTACTCAATCCGTTGAGTACAGCCGCTCAGGCCGCTGAATTAATAGTTGGCATTACGCCAGAGCCAGCGCCGTTACTGCTTGATGGTGACTCTGTGTTTAGGGGAGATCAAGCTTTGGCCTTCACACCGCTGCCAGACATCGATGGGTAAACTAGCCTGATGTTGTAGCATCCTTTCGCAGGTGCTGTGGCCAAATCGCTAGAGTAACGGTTCGCGCTTCAAAATTGGTACAGCGTTTGCTTTGCTTAGTTTATTAAGCACTCGCGGGTATAAGCCGTGAGTTGTGCGCACATTGAGTGCATAAAAGTGTCAATATTGGTGCAGCGGTGCCAAAAGGTGGAAAGTCTATGTTTGAAATCAGTGTTGCGTCTAACTGCCCTGGGGATATTGAATTGTTGCTACAACAGCATCGCGCTCGGATGTTAACGCTTTCGCCGAGTGAGCATGTTCACGCCTTGGATAATCGGGGGTTACAAGATCCAGCGGTGACTTTTTTTGCCTGCCGAGAAGGGACAGCGCTGGCAGGGTGTGCTGCTTTAAAGCGTTTAGGCGAAGGAGCGGCAGAGCTTAAGTCTATGCGTACTGCCGATAGCTATCTCAGACGGGGTGTTGCTCTGTTACTACTACAGTATGTCGAGGGCTTTGCCCGTGAGTGCGGCATCGAGCGGCTTTATCTGGAAACCGGCAGTGCTAAAGCCTTTGAGCCTGCAATTAAACTCTACGAAAAGCAGGAATTTACATGCTGTGAGCCCTTTGCTGATTACGCGCTAGACCCGCACAGCGTTTTTTACGTCAAAGCGTTATAAAAAATACGCAAATGCTATTGCTAATCGTTCTCATTATCGATAATATGACTTTGCTCGCAAGATGATTCAGCCATGCTGGGTCAACTTCACTTCTCTTGCTTTGTCGCACTAGGCGAAACTGCAAGGGGCATACACGGTTCTTGTCATTTAGGCTACCCACTTTGGGTAGCCTCC